>CAVABR010000033.1:0-8788 GCA_963586955.1 bacterium | reverse complement strand
CTTCGCTACACCCAACACCTAATTACATCCCAAAGCCAGATGCTATACCTTTGAGCAGTTCGATCGTTACATATACCACGGACACCAGCAATGCTAAAACCTCCGGAAACAATTTTGGGCGTGTGGAAGCCTTCTTGAGCAGGCTCTCTTTCAGTTCGTCTTGCTTCCCCTTGGCAAACGCATCGGGCACACGACCAAGTTCATAGGAAACCGTCGATGCGATACCGAAGGTCAGCGCCGTCAAAATGCCATGAATAAACGAGCACAGAAAACCGCTATACAGCTTCACGCGCGTACGTATCTCAACGCCCAGCACCAAGCGTGCTGCCCACTTCACACTGCCAACAACACCCAAGCTAAGCACAAGTGCAACACTGGAACGCCCCAGGTCATTGCGAAGCTTTTCCGGGAGTTCAGCGTCGCGCTCTCCTGCCAATGTTTGAGCTATCGCAACACCATTGGCCTTCAAATACGCTGCGGTTCCTTCGCTAATATGACGCACGCGTCGCTCAGCAATCACAAGCATTGCAATAGTAACTATGGTAATCACGGCCGTTGGAAGCTCGAAGTTGGCATACGTGCGAAACGCCCAACGTATACCTTCGAAAATTGCATACATGGCCACGAAATCAATTGCGCCGAATAGCATGGAAAACTGCCAGCGCCAAGAACCGCCGATCTCAATGCGATGCGCCTCCAGATTCTCAGGAGTACGTGGAACATGACGGTCACGGATGCAATAAACAATCTTCAGCACCAATGCGACAACGAAATAGTTTATTGCTACAACCGGCAGAAAAATAACAACCAAAACACCGATAGCTTCGCCAACCTGATCGGCCTTCAAAGAAATTGAGCTTTCCACGACATCGGAAACCTGAACGTTGAGCTGACTGGCTGAAGCTCCAATCACCAGGCAGATAATCGAAAGAATAGCAACCACGACAAAGCAGACACTTAGCACCACATGCGACTTAGCATGCAGAACATCGCGGACGGTCCACTTAATACCACAAGGAACACTTGCGGTTGCATCAACAGCGCTGGCAACGCTTTCGCCAGTGGGCTCATTCGGGATTGGATGCTTGTTTTCATCAACGGTTTTCATAGCGTTCACTATAACTTATAAACACCTCAGGTGTGCCGACGTCTAGGTGGTTACACAAGGTTACACAAGGTTACACAAGGTTACACAAGGTGTCTGCCAAGATAGCTAAAACGAAAGGCTGTTGGGATCAAGGAGGAAGTCAAAAACATTCATGAACAAGATGCCGTCTTCGTTGTAGTAAGGCGCCGGCCCTTCTTTTGTCACAATGATTTTCTTGAACGAGTCGTCCACTTTAAGAAGCGAACGGCATTCTTGGTCGCGCTTTTCCTGTGTCGGAAGCGCAAATGCCGACTGTATATAGTAACGACGACTACCTTTGTTGCAGACAAAGTCCACCTCGAGTTGCGCATGACGGCTTGTGCCGGATTTATCCCGCACATTGATAGGCACAACCCCAACATCTATACTGAGCCCTCGACAAGCTAGCTCGTTATAAATGACATTTTCCATGATATGAGTTGGCTCAACCTGCCTGAAATTCATGCGTGCATTTCGAAGGCCGAGATCCGTGAAATAATACTTGAGGGGCGTTCCGATGTATCGACGCCCCTTCACGTCATAGCGCTTCGCGTGACTAATAAGAAATGAATCTTCCAGTAAATCAATATAGCGTGCAATGGTCTCGGGCGTTATTGAAACGTGCTTTTCGCTTTTGAATGTGGCTGATAGTTTAGACGGGTTGGTAAGCGAACCAATTGAAGACGAAAGTACATCGATAAGCTCCTCCAAGTTTGATCTGTCTCGAACCCTGCCACGCTCGATTATGTCACTGAGATAGAGTTCGTCAAAGAGGGAGCGCAGGTAAGTTGCTTTTTCCTCGGGCGTTTCTTGAAGAAGAACGCCCGGCATGCCACCGTATACAGAATAGAGTTCGTAAGCATCACGTTTGTCACCATCGTAGACTCCCATAAACTCCGAAAAGGACAAGGGCGCCATAGCAATTTCGGTTCCACGACCACGGAATTCCGTCACAACATCTTTCGACAGCAATTTGGCGTTACTTCCGGTCACGTATACATCCACGCCGTCGCGCGCTATAAGGTCAATGAGAATTTCGGCGAAGTCGTCCAAGAGTTGTACCTCGTCAAGAAGGATATAGATCGAACCCTCGATATGCTCAATAGCATCAAGAACATAAGGGTAAAAGATTTCAGCATTGCGATATTTCCTGTTGCCGTAGCGATCAAACGCCATCTCGAAGATATTGGACTTCGGCACCCCACTGTCAAGCAGGTAAGCCTTAAACAGGTTAAATAGCAAGAAGGACTTACCACAGCGCCTTATGCCGGTAATAACTTTAACTTGGTTTGTACCTATCTGACGGATAAGCCGTTCCATATAAGAAGGACGATCGATGATCACGCATGCTCCTAGCCGAAATTTTTGCGTCTTGACGCATTTTTATCGGTTTAGATTATAGCTTCGTACGCCTGGCAAGGCAATTACTAGCCGAAATTTTTGCGCCAATACGCATTTTTAACGGATAAGAATAAGAGCGAACTAAAACTGCAGATAGAATCACGGAACATGTATCTTCTGATTAAAGAAATCAAATGTACAAACTGCTACAAAGTGAAACACATTGTTCAATATTATACAAACAAGAGAATTCGCCACTTTTTATATTGCTAGATTTCTGTTTTCACCATTATTACATGTGTCGATTAGCCTCCACCAGCAATAGCGTTAGGAAATCCTTTTAGCTAACCCCGTAAACCATCCACCAAAAAGCAAGAACAGCCAAATACTGCCTTTATCGATGTATTTACGACAAAATCGGCGATAGATACATCGATAACTTAGGAATTTGATATAATACTCTCGAGTCAAATGGAGAGTACTATGCAGTTTTTCAAACGAGAAGATTACCTGAAAAAAATACGTGGCTTCTACCACGATGACGGGATGATCAAGGTTATCACAGGCGTACGTCGATGCGGGAAATCGTGCCTCATGCGCACAATCGAAGAAGAGCTCAGAGAGAATAACATCCCTGAGAAGCAAATCGCATTCTTCGACCTGGACAAATACGGATTCAGATCCGTAAAAACCGCCGACCAGCTTGAACGGTTAATTGAACCCCTACTCAAAGTAAAAGGCCTCAAATATCTCTTTATCGACGAAATTCAAAACGTCAAGGGTTTCGAAGAGGTTGTCAATGAGTTCCGTACTGAAGGAGGATTCTCGATTTTCATCACGGGGTCAAACTCCTACCTGCTCTCCGGGGAGCTAGCTACAAAACTTACGGGGCGCTATATCGAATTCGAAATGCAAACACTGAACTTTCGTGAGTACATTGAAATGAAGCACTTCCTAGGCCAAACGGTCGACCCTAATCCTACAGCCGAACTTGATGAGTATATCCTTGCTGGTGGGTTCCCAAAGGCTCTTGACTACGTGGATCTTACCGACAAACGCGCCTATGTAAAGTCAGTCATCCAGGAGATATTAGAGAAAGATATCAAGAGGCGTACGAAGATTAAGAACGCCTCGGTTTTCAATCTAGTGCGTGATTACATTATCAATAACTTTGGCGCAACAACATCGCTCAGCAACATACTCTCTGACCTCAAAACTAAGCAGGGAGTCAACATGAATCGTGAGACACTCAACCGCTACCTTCAAGTACTCGAAGAAGCCAAAATCATAAGCAAATGCACCAGATTCGACATGAAATCACGCAAATCGTTAACAGGTGAACAGAAATACTACCTGGCAGACTTGAGTTTCTACTTCGCGCTAAACACTGATAACAGAATCAACTACGGCTCAGTATTAGAGAATATCGTGTACAGGTACGCAAGAAGCTTAGGTTACGAAGTAAGCGTAGGACGCATCGGCAAGCTCGAATGTGACTTCATAATGCGAGGGCGGGATATGGGCTATTCATACGTCCAAGTTGCAATGACCATTATGAACAGCAAGGAAACAGAAGAACGCGAGTACCGCCCACTGGAACAGATTCGCGACAACTATCCCAAGTTCGTGATCACCCGCGCTGACCCCATCCAACACAGAAGCGGAATAATACACGAGAACGTAACCGACTTGATAGGTAAGGGTCTCGACTTCAGCGCAAGAAACACTTGATTCACAATGGAGCACAAAGCTCAGCTATCCTATTTTTCGAAATACGTCTTAGGACGTAAATTGACAAATAGGACATAGCCTAACCTACAAACAAGAACGATACCGCAGTAAATCTTTAAGGTTGAAACGTAAAACCAGTAAGGCGCAAACTCTGGCGGGCTATAATATGATAAGCACTAACTGAGGGATCGGAGGAAGACCATGAGCGCAACGGAAGCCAAGAATACCAGCACAACAAAACACTTCTGCAAGAAGCCACTTTGGGAATGTTCGCGCACGCTTATCTGCGTAGCGCAAGGTAACATGCCGGCCGACCTGGTCATTCGCGATTGTAAGCTCGTTGACGTTTGCACGCGTGAGATTCTAGAACATACCGACATAGCCATTGCCGAAGGACGTATTGCCTACGTAGGCATACACCCATATACTGCCCAACACTGCATTGGCGAAGGCACAAGGGTTATCAATGCCGACGGCGCTTACGTGACGCCAGGCTTTTTGGACGGCCACATGCATATTGAAAGCTCAATGGTTACACCGGCCGAATATTCCCGAATAGCTGTCCCCCACGGCACAACGGGCGTTTACTATGACCCGCACGAGGCAGGCAACGTTGTGGGGCTAAAAGGCATCAAGGAATTCGCCCAATCCACCGAAATCGTTCCTCTCAAATTTATGCTCACCATACCCAGTTGCATTCCAGCAGTTGACGGGTTTGAAGACACGGGTGGCAAGATTGACCCCGACGATATCGCAGAAGCCATGACTTGGCCACAAACGGTAGGCCTTGGCGAAATGATGAACTATCCCGGTGTTCTTTCCTGCGACGATAAGGTTTTAGGCGAATTGGCGGAAACCTTTTCAACAGGCAAGGTGGCAACAGGTCACTTCCCTTCGTATGAAACAGACAGGCAGTTGAATGCCTATATTGCCTCCGGTGTGTCCTCATGCCATGAAACCTCGCGCCCTGAAGACGCTCTGGCAAAAGCGCGCCTGGGCATGTATACCATGTTGCGTCAGGGCTCCGCCTGGCACAACCTGCATGATTTGGCGCCCGTAGTGACTGCCGGCCAAGGTGATCAGCGCTTCTTCCAACTGGTAACCGACGACTGTCATATATCAACCCTGCTTGAAGACGGACACCTTGATCATCTGTTGAGTCTTGCCGTGGCCGAAGGAATCGATGCCACCGCTGCCATCCAGATGGTCACCATCAACACCGCCACGTGTTTTCATATGCAAGATGAACTGGGTAGCATAACACCCGGTAAATGCGCTGACCTGGTATTTCTTGAAGATCTGAAAGACTTCCACGTCATGCGCACCATCATCGATGGCGAAGTAGTAGCAGAAAATGGACAGGCATTATTTTCGCCTAAACCCTTCACGTGGCCTGACTGGATGACGTCCACCATGCACGTGGGAGAAAAAATTAATGCAACAACATTTGCCATTCCTGCGCGTGATGCCTCAGGAGAATCGCTTGCTGGCAAAACAAGTTGCGCCAAAGTGCGCGCCGTCCGGCTCGAAGGCGGTGACACCCTTGCATACGAAGAGCATGTGGAAGTGACCATCAAGGACGGATGCTTCCAAGCCGACCCCTTCCATGATGTGCTTAAAGCTTTCGTCTTCGAACGCCACCACGAAACAGGCACCCACGCTGCAGGCTTCATACGAGGCTTGGGCATTCATGGTGCGCTGGCACAAACAGTGGCTCACGATGCGCACAACTTGCTCGTAGTAGGCGATAGCGACGAAGATATGGCTCTTGCCGCCAATACGCTTATCGAATGTGGCGGAGGCGAAGTAGCTGTTGTTGATGGCGAAGTGAAGGCTCTTCTTAAACTCCCGCTTTGTGGCCTTATGAGCCTCGACTCAGCCGAAAACGTTGCGCAACAAGTAAACGAACTTTCCCGCGCCTGGAAGGAAATGAACTGCACTATGCCCTCGCCTTTTATGACGCTTGGTTTATTCAGCTTGGCTTGCATCCCGCATCTGCGTCTTACCAATCAAGGTTACGTGGACTGCAACTCCTATAAGTTTGTTCCCCTTGCAGTGCACTAGGGCGCTGAAACACCTAACCACTACAAGCTAGCCAAACTGCGTTGCATGGCGTAGCGAATAACATCACTGCGATTGATAGTGCCCACGATGCATCCATCGCGCACTACGGGTACCTTCTTGAACTTACGCGTTGCTAAAAGCGAGCATGCTTCTTCAAAGGTTGCGTCGGCATTTAGTGAAACCAGTTTGTCGGTGGCAATTTCGCTCACCGGCAAGTCCATCAGCTCACGCATGCGCTCGTCTATTGTTTGATTGTTAGCAGCTTGCGCCAGCAGATAAACGCTGTTCACCGTGGGATGCTTGTCGGCCAAATAGCGCATTATGTCGCCATCTGAGACAAATCCCATCGGGCAACCGGCACCGTCAACAAGCGGAATGCCACCCAGTTTGCGATCAACAAACAACTGCATAACCTCACGCACCGGTGTTGTGGCAGGCAATGTGAAAGGTTCTGACTGCACAATGCCAGCCAAGGGGCGCTCATCTGTAGGCTGTGCTTCGCGCTGGGATTTAGCCACCATAGCACGCTTCACTGCCGCGCGAGAATAGACCACAGCAATAACGCAACCTGCTACTGCAATCACGGTAGCCACCACCATGGGCATGGCGTAGCCTGTTGCCATAGCAACCTGCGCGCTAGCACCATCCGCCAAAGCCTGAGCCTGCGAACTTGAAAGTATCCCCGTATACAACGATGGCGCTACGCAAGCTGCTATTTGCACGAAGGTGGTAGAAAGAGCCACACCAAAGGGGTTTTGTTCGGGAGTAAGCGTTTTGAAACCAGCCGACTGAGAAGGCGAAAAAATAAGGCCGGTACCACTCATTACCAAAAATGCGCCAACAAACATCATAGGAAGAAACATAGACTGCGAAAAAATTGCCATTACCACAAAGCCAACAGCTACCACAGCATAACCGAGGGGCAAAAGTGGCCATTCGCCACACTTGTCCATAATACGACCACCCAAAAGCGATGTGCCCGCATTGCCCAATACCGGAACAAGAATAATCAAACCCGAAACAAAGGCCGTTAGCCCAATAGCTCCTTCTAAATACAAAGGAAGCAGAACGCTACAACTAAAACTGCCCATCATGGCAATAGTGGTCAGTACAATAGAAGGCCAAAAAGCACGGCTTTTCATAGGAGTTAAGTCTATAAGCGGGTTTTTGCAGTGGCTCTGACGTATCGCGAACGCAATAGCGGAAAGCAAAGCAACTGCCAGCGCTCCAGTAGCAACAAACGTATCTATAGTAAGTTGTACCAACCCCAAGCATAAGCCACACAGGAAAATAGAGGAAAGAATTACGGAAGACACATCGAGATGCGCTTCATAATTTTGTAAGTTACGAACCGAAGGAACAGCAACCGCCACTAAAACCACCATAGCAATGGCAGGAATAGCAAAAATTGCATGCCACCCAAACGCCGTAACAAGACCACCACAAACCACTGGCGCTAAAGCAGGACCAAATGTAATCATGCATCCACCGATAGACAGATACGTACCAATTCTGTTCTTCGGCGTAACAGCCAGCACCGTGTTCATCATGAGCGGAATGAAAATTCCGCTACCCACCGCCTGAATCACGCGACCCAACATGAGCATATTGAAATCGAAGGCTAAAAGACCAATGAGCGACCCAGCTAAAGTAAAAGCAGAGGCAGTAAAGTACAAAATACGAAGCCTAATTCTCCTGTAGAGAAACGCCATGCTCATAACAACGATGGTTGCCACAATCATGTAACCAGTCACCGTCCATTGCGCAAGCACTGAATCAATGCCAAATTCGCCCATAATAGACATAAGCGCCATATTCATCAGGTTCTCGTTGAAGCCAGCTAAAAAAGCACTGCCATAAAGCACCACAAGTAATGGCACTAGCGAATTATTCTGTTTCATGAATTAGGAAATCCTCTCTCTTGCACAGTCGCCTACCCTGAATACGCAATAAAATGCAGTGCAAGCATGGTCCAACAATTGCGTTGGATCCACAAGCATTTCAATTGCTTTAGGATCTGGCAAGCTGGCACGAAAGAAGCCTTGAGACACTTGCTTTATATGCTCCGACAATATGACAAAAACAAGCACTAATTGGCTTTACGCATCGTTTAAAAGCACGCTTACCTAAGTACGAGGGAGAATTATAGACCGCATTTCCACCCTTCGCAAGTGAAATCAGGTTGTTCAAAAGCCGGGAAATATCTTCCCTGCCTTTTCTTTGTCTAAGGAGGCTTTACTTGAAAAACTATCCGTTTTTTAGACTACATGATGAACCAGAGCAACATGCCCAAGCATATCCGTGACGGCGCAGAGAGATCATTATTACAGGCGCATGCGACGGCGCAAGCACACAACTACCACCGTTCGCGACGGCGCAAGGAGGTTGTCATTGCAAGTGCACGCGTCGGAACGACAAGGCTATCGCTACTACCGTTCGCGACGGCACAAGCGCACAACTACTACCGTTCACGACGGCGCAAGGAGGTTGTCATTGCAAGTGCACGCGTCGGAACGACAAGGCTAT
>CAVABR010000032.1:0-31873 GCA_963586955.1 bacterium | reverse complement strand
TCGTTATCTACCACGACAGCACTACTGCCGAAAATATCGCTCAGGGTATCCTTTGCGAAGGCAACGCCTTTGCTCGCGAACATTCCAAAGCAGGTACAAGCGATGAGCGCCGTAATAACTGCAACTATGACAGTCTTCTTCTTAGAGGAATTGAGGTCAACGTTGGTTGTTGCGTTAGCGCCAGCACCTGTGTTAGTGGCAAGGCTTCTGCTCTTGATAAAAATATAAACCGCACCGGCGATTAGAGCTGCCACCCCTAAGACAAGCCACATAAGAGCATCGCCTGTGGTAGCACTCGAAGATGCGCCAGCCAATGCAGAAGCATCAGCACCTCCGCCAGCGCCTCCACTTTGCAGGGTGATGGTCATGGTGCCATCGATTGTTTGAGTTGTCTCCTCTGCCAGTGCCAACTGAGGTGCGCACATAACAAATGCCAGAAGCGCTAAAACCGATGCAAGCACACCCTGCAACACTGAGCGTTTTGTCTTACAAATCTTCGATACCATAACTCTCCCTATCTTTCTTTCGCAAAAGTTAAGTCCTTTTGCGAAGTAACCACTATCAATAAACTGCTTTCACTTTGTAAAGAAAAGTAGCTTTCTCTTTGCTGAAAAAGTGACCGTTTTTTCGTTTTGGAAAATAGTCTTTCCCTCAGAATGCAACTACTTCTTTGTTGCAAAAATACGTTTCTTATCTTGCCTGACTCTTATGCTGAATATCGCAATATGCCTATGATGTGTTTAACTTTTAATGATGCGCTTGAAATTGATATCCATATCAACAACAGCGATGCCCCTCTTGTCTTATTTGCTGACTGTAATTTTATACGAGCCTTGCCAAAAAAAGAACGCCGTCTTATACAAAGGACGTGTATGGCGCAAAGTTTTTGAAGTGTTCTAGGCGAATCATTCTGGGCGAACCGCAAAGGGTATGGGCAAGTGTGCTCAGTGTTCCCGCCATTCGCTTGCGACCGAGCAGACGCATTAGCACTAACACATCTGAAGTTACGCAGTAACAGTACAGGAAATTCACTCGTTTAGCACGCAAGCGCATTTTACTCTCAGAGCAAATCAGAAGAGGTTAAGACGAGAAGCACTCAGCGTTTTCAAACTTCCCTTTGATCGCTTCGCTCGGTGTATAGGTCTTAGGCTTCAATCGCTTTCGACCCACACACCGAGCGAAGCGATCCGTATAAAACTGAAACGTTGCAGTGCGACGCATAATGAGCTTGCGCTACACATAAACGAATTACGAGCGCCTTTTTCACGAAGCTATTAACATACACAAATTGCAGTGGATCCACGCGCGCAAGCGAATGGTAGGAGCACGGGTGACTTCGAGCTTAATCTCTTCTGATTTGCCCTAAAGTGAGAAGTCCAGCGGTTTGAAATACTGAACGCATCCGTGTATAACTCTAGCCAGTTTGTCACTAGGCTTAACCTTTTCTGATTTGCTCTGTAACATCAACTTGGCATGCTTCAAGCAGGAGCTTTAAGCGTTCAGCTCTATATACTATCGGTGTGCGCGTGATCTGCGAGAAACACATGAAGCTATAAGCAAACTTGCAAGGCTTACCAACACCATTGCGCCAGCTACACCAGTCATGCCACCGAGCGTATCACCCGTTTGTGCAAGCTCAGAGCTTTTGACTCCCGCTTCATTTGCATCGCCACTTTCGCCTGATGTAGACCCTGAGTCAGGATCGGGCGAAGGATCTGGTTCAGGGCTTGGCTCAGGCGTTGGTCCCGGCTCGGGCTTTTTCGCCTCATCAATCACTGCCGTGCGCGACCAATTCATCACTCCCATGCCTGTATCGTCATCAAAACTGCGATCAGAAAGATAGAACCTACCCCCTGCCCAATAGATTGCATCGTTATGGAGCGAAGAAGTAAACCCTACGAAGTTACCATCGGCGCCTACTACGGCAATTTCCTTCACGTTGGAATCTAACTTATTACTTGCAAGTGCCGTGGTATCTATAGCAACGGCACCGTTATCGCCAATATACAACTTGGATGCGGTATCACTATTTGCAGAACTATTCGCAATATTTACCGTACCCAGTAATTCGCCCTGTTCATTAAAACGATGTACAGCCAACGTAGATGCTCCGTCAACCGTGGTGCGCGTGAGTACATACATCACCCCACCCGATACCTGTACGTCTTCAATGCAATCGCTTGCCGGTACCTCCAGTTGCGCATCTGGCACCACTTCCTCATAAGGCGTACCTGCGCTCAACTTTGCCAACTGCTCCGCTGAATAAATATTCACCTGACCAGCAAACCCCTGGTTATAAACAAGCGTTGCTAAACGATTATCCCCCGTGCTCACAACGCCCATTCCACGCAGACTCATATATCCCTGCGTGCCGTCTTCATGCAACCACATAGTGAGTCTTGTTGAGCCCGCATGCTCTTTAGGGGAAGTTATAGCCACGCCATCAGTTAGAGGCACCACGCAACTTAGACCTTGTATGCTTATGTCTTCGCTTTTAAGCAACGCACCCGTTTCGGGATCTATCCAATACAGCATTTCGAATGTTTTTTGCGTATAGGCAGTTCCCAACACGTGTACCAATAATTGACCATTGTTGAGCACAAACGATTCCAGCTTCGACACGCCCACACTATCTATAGTCACACCCGGCACGGTGCGTATTTCACAATTGGAACCGTCATCGTTGAGCGTGAGCAAATTGAGCTCCATCTTTGTCATATCTGTAGGTGCTACCTCGGCCAAAATCTTGCGCCCTGCGACCGTTGTTGCATTAGAAACAATTGCCGAACTACCGTATGACTGATACGAAGTAGCAGAATACGTTCCCTTTTCGCTTAAATCAGCTATTGGCGTGCGCGGAGTAAGCGCTATGCGAATTTCGGGCACTGCTTTGCCAAAAATAGTAAAGAACCCTTCGGGAAATACTATTTCACACATGGAATTTGCCTTAATAGTGCCTGTTGGTAAAGAAGCAACACAGGTGAGCTTTAAGTCTTTCAACTGCGAATATACCGAATAATCTTTTCCGTCCACCACAAGCTTTGCGCCTGGGTATGATTGAGCCTGATCAACCGCATTAGAGAGCGTGAAGCTAAGCGTGGTGTTGTCCAAAATGCCGGTGGTGAAGTTTGGCGTTAGGGTAAACGTTGGCGTAGGCGGTTGCTCGTCACGGCTAAATGTTACGGTGCCACTGGCAGGGTCATCAGCATTGGTAACGTCAATATGAATGCCGGTATAGCCTGTGGTATCTTCGCGGAAGTTGGTCGAAGGCGTGGTGCTCGCACCAATGCTGGCTCCCGTATGGAACGCATCACCTGTCTCAGCCACTGCGCCACCGTCCGAAGGTTTCAGTGCCTCTATCAACATGTCATGCTGATAGGTAGCACGCGAATTTGATTTCTCGAAGTTTGTGCCATCAGCATTGAGGCTGGTCTGCATGCGATACACGCGCAAACCTGCCTTTAACCCGTCCTCACTGCTATACTTCTGATTGCCTGCAGGCTGGTCATATTGCAACAAATAAAACGAAGAAAACAGTGTTCCGCTTAGAATACTCTCATCATTTGAAACTGCAATAAAATAGCCCCCTTCGGTCATGGTATCGCTCGTGAAGGCTTCAATGGTCTCAGGAACACTACCGGTATAGACCTGAACATTTTCTAACCCCCGGCGCACCTTAATACCACTTTCCGTTACCGCCACGCGAATGATCTGACTGTCATCAATCCAACCCAAAAGCCATTTTGAAAAAGCGTTGTGGTCCCCCGTGTCGTTATTCATCATGTCTACTGTGTCTATACCTTTGGTGTCATTGGTATAGCAATAATAATCATCGAGGCCCAACACGTGTCCCGTTTCATGGATAATTGTCTGCACTTTACGCGCGCTGGCAATAGCATCAATAAAGACGGTATTGCGCACCCGCTTACCGTCATAGACTATGTCAGTATCCTGACCAGATTCGCTTGGCCACCAGGTGCTTCCCCAACCCGTGGTTTCGCCAGCAAAAACAATATACATGCCATCAACGTAACCGTCATTGTTTCCGTCGAATTGTGTGAAGTCCACGCCTTGCTCATCGTGCAAGGTGGCAGCAATTTCAGAAAAGAGTGCAATGCGATTATTGTTGTAATAACTCCGACAATGCTGTGCGGTTACTACATAGCAGGTTCCGCGACAGCCAATAGTTAATTTTCCATACGAAGAGCGCTGATAATACGCCTGAAGACTTTCATACGGGGCATCATAGCCCGTGCCTCCTTCTACGCTCGCAACAAAGTTTTGAGCTTGCTTTTGTGCATCATCAAACTTGGTAGCAGCTTCACTACCTTCAGCGGGAAACTCTACCACCACGCCCAATATATAGGCGTCCCCGGTACTACCCATACCGCTTGCCCAGCGCGGAGGAACATGAGAGCCGGTAAGCGAAATTCCACTGGCGCGCTCTTGTGCTTCTTTGATGAGGCCTTCGGTACTCCCATCGTTTTGGAGCTGTTCCATATAGGCAATGCGTTCATCAAGCGTGCCATCGGCTTCGTACTGCGCACGGGCTTCGTCGGTTAAAACGCAAGAGGCATCGGTGTCAGTATCAGCCCAGGCACAAGGCGCACAGAAGAACTGGAGGCAGAGCACGCAAAACAGCAAGGTGAAAAATGCAGAAAGCGCGCGAGCGGATAAATGCGAAGCCACACCGGAATGCGCGCTGGCATCCGGATTTGAATCATGAGCAAAACACGCATGCGTGGGCGAGGTGGAAAGCGCGCGTGCGGATAGATGTGAACTCCCATCACGCCGAACAGACGAAGAAGGAATTGCACCGGCAGATAAATTTGAGGCAGTGCCATATTCGTCATAGGTATCAGTAAATGAAAATCTATTACGAGCGTCGAAAACCAAGGTTATAACGTCCTACAGCTCAATGCGTCCAAACTTAGCTAAAAGCTCGCAGGCAGCAGAGCATGCCTCACAGTTGCAATATTTAGCCCCTTCAGCCTTGCGCTTTTCCTGCATTGCCAAAAAGTCAGCAGCTGCTTCTTTTCCCATCATCTCAACAGCAGGGCCTTTTGCAAAAGCAATAACCCCGTCAATAGTAGTAGGACGACCTTCAAGCACATCAAGCAACGCATCCGTAGCAACTTTTACTGCTGAGTCGCTGTTATCACTTGTAACAGCTGTTTTCCAGGCATTGGCAGCATCTTTGGTTACCTGTGTGCTGGTATCAGATACTGCCAAAACATCAACACGCGCCTTAATAAAATCAAACAATTCTTTATCCATGACTTATATCCTTTCACTCATACTAAGAAAACCTTAAGGGCGAACAAGCTCCATGTTTTTAGCTGCACTCTTAAAGGTAAACTTTGCCACACCAACACATTCAACAACGCAAACAACGAGCAACCCTAAAGCACCAACATAACCAGAACCGCTCACAAGGAAAAGCACACCCATAACAGCACCAGGCAAAATAACTGCAATCAAGCCCGCAATTATCGAGATGAACATCTGTAGATACAACCCCGTATGCTTGAGAAGCTGAGCTTCATTTTCCCAATCGAGCATGGGGTTTCTGCTTCCCAAAGCAAACATAAGCAAATCAATCGAAGTCAATGGCAGAGCAAAAGCCAAAACGCCAACCACTGAAACATCAACACGCACCCCTACTACAATAAGGGCTATCAGTAGTGCTACGAATATAGGCACGCGCGTAACAAAATAGCCCGTTGCAAATTTAGCCTGAACATAATCTTGCATATTCATGGGCATAGCGCGCATAAAGAAAAAGTCCTCACCGTCACGCCCCAGTGCGTAATAGTACAAATACGAAAAAAGACAGCAAAGCAAAGCGAAGATGAACATAATGGCTACCAGTATCATGAAAGAACCAGTATCAAAGCTGGAAGAAAGCACCGTTTGCTTCAAATCATTAAACGTAGCGGAATCCCTCATAGCCATACCAAAATAACCAACCACCACTATAACTATTGGTGCTATCAGCGCTGAAACAACAAATTGCTGGAAGAAAAAGGGGGTATGAATCAATATTGACAAATCTTGCGAAAAGAACGCCTTGAATTGACTGCGTTGCTTAACCGCACCGGCAAGTTCGCCTTCGGAATAGTGCTTACGGCTCTTCTTGCCCGCAGCATCCTGCATACCACGCACACCTTCGAAGTACCACTTCTTGGCAAACAGACCCATCACTACAACATAGATGGCAGCTAAGACATACATGCCAAGCAATCCCAAAAGGGCATTGCCATTAAACACTTCAGTCACCAAAAGCGTTGGCGCGCATACAACGGCCAAAACAATGCCAATCACACCACTTGAGATGCTATCCCCTATTGAAGCCATGGAGGTTACCGAAGAAGAGTCATAACGCACCCCCAAGTTTATTCCCGCTGCAAAGCAAACCGAAAGCACGGTAGTAAGCGCGCCGAAGATACGTGCGAACTTATCTTTATTGGTTGCAATACGCGAAAAACGCATGACGGGAATAATGATAATAATCAGAGCCAATGACAAAGCAATTACACAGGGAATGAAGGCTAAAATAAGGCTGACGTAACTAAAAACATCTGCTCCACGCCCTGCTAAAAAACCAATACCAAACGCAATAACAATACAGTTAATAAGCACCTGTGAAAGAATAAAGTAGGTCATCTTGGCGGCCATGATAACAAAGGGAGGAATAGGAAGCGCCAAATAAAAGCTCATATCCTTCACAAAGTACAGCATGTTTACGGCCTGGTAAAAGCCCATAATTACAACCAGTATCACCAACATAGCAACCATCATGAAAAATACTTGCACAATGCTAAGATCCGATGCGGAAAACATAGCACCTGCCCCAAAAAGCATGAAACATAACACAACCAAAACAAAGCCAATAAGCACACGCTTTGTAGTAGGAGAAAGTTTTCCTATGGAGCCCATCATGTCCGACTGAATTTCTTCACGCTCTTCGCCTTGACCCACGACCTTGAGCATAGTGCGGAACTGGGCAAAATTGAAGTTGCCCATACTAATCAGCCTTTCCGTTAGTGGCGCCGGTGCCGTTGACTGCGTTGCCCGTGATACCGGCCTCGGTGGTTACGTTGCCCGCGGTGCCAGCGCCACCCCCTATAGCGCTATCACCAAAAGGCGAATCGTCGCCAGTGAGTTCCAAGAACATCTCTTCAAGCGAGGCATTATTGCGGAAGTGTTCGCGCATTTCTTCTACCGTGCCAACAAACAAAAGCTTGCCGTGAGCGATGATGCCCACACGGTCTACCACCTTTTCGGCAACATCAAGCACATGCGTGCTGAACAAAACAGTCTTGCCTGCATCAGCATGTTTGCGCATGGACTGCTTAAGGATCCACGAAGCCTTAGGGTCAAGACCAGTCATAGGTTCGTCCAAAATCCAAACATCAGGGTTAGGCAAAAGCGCTCCCATGACCATCATCTTTTGGCGCATACCATGTGAATATGAGCGAAGCTGATTATCAAGCACCTCGGCCATATCATAGTTTTCAGCCAACTGTTGCACACGAGAAGCACGCTCTTCATTAGGAACACCATAAATATCGGCAATGAACTGCAGATATTCGCGCCCTTTTAAACGGAGCAGATGATCAGGAGAATCGCCCACATAACAAAGACGACGCTTTGCTTCCATAGGGTTCTTTGAAATATCAATGCCATCAATTTCAATAGAGCCCTGCGTGGGATCAAGCACGCCCACCAACATGTTGAGCGTGGTAGATTTGCCGGCGCCGTTAGGGCCTAGCAAACCAAAGATTTCTCCGTCTTTGATTTCAAGCGAAAGATCCTTAACGGAATAGGTTTTTCCACCGTTATAGGACTTGCTTACATTCTTGATGTTTATCATGCAGACCTTCCCCTACTAACGAGTTACGCCGAACAATTAAACGCACGCGATATTTTTTTGTGCATCTAAACTTATTTAGGCATTATCTCATAGTCCTGCTTTGCAATTCGGCCATAAGGGCAAATAACATAGCTAATTTGAAGGCTCTGGCAGACATTTGGGCAAATCAGAAAAGGTCAACCTCAGCAATTCGTTCTTAAAGCAAATCAGAAACGGTTAAGACGAGAAGCACTCAGCGTTTTCAAACTTCTGTATGATCGCTTCGCTCGCTGTATAGGTCTTAGGCTTCAATCGCTTTCGACCTACACACCGAGCGAAGCGATCCGTAAAAAGTGGAACGATGCAGTGCGACGCATAATGAGCTTGTGCGTCATGCATACAGAAGAAAAGTATTATTGCTATAAAGCTATAACTTCATGAACGCTAAGAGCCTGCGCATGCGCAAGCGAATGGTAGGAGCACGGGTGACTTCGAGCTTAATCGTTTCTGATTTGCCTCAAAGTAAGAGACTTAGCAATTTGAATACTAAGCACATCCGTGTACACCTTGCTGATTTACTTAGAAAGCGCTGAGTGTTTTTGCTTTTGTCTTTTCTGGTTTGCCTAAAAACCGCTCGATGCTTCTTTGGTCAAACTAACTTTGTTCTATCGCTTTACGAATAATGCTGAGCGCCTCAACCGCCTCGTCAGCGGACAAGGTAGCATAGCAAATAACCAACTTGGCATTTTCGCTCGATTGCAAACCATCGTAACAATAATCATCCACGGTACGCACCAACACACCTTCTTCAGCTAGCGCCTGCAACAGGCGATCTTTATCAAAACGTTGCCCACAATCAAGAACAAAATGAAGACCAGCATCTTTCCCGAAAATTTCTAAACCTGAACCAGCAAGAGCCGAGAGCGCTCCATCGCGCACCTGTCTATAATGACGACGCATGCGATTAACATGCTTATCAAAATGTCCTTCAGAAATAAACCGCGTTAAAGCAAGTTGCTCTATCACCGAAACTGACGAGGAAACAAAACCTAACTCCCCATAAAAACGCGAAACCAAATGCGGGGGCAAAACCATATAGCCCAAACGCAAACTAGGAGCAATAGTACGCGTAAAGGTGTTGAGATAGATTACCTTTTCGTTAACATCGATACCTTGAAGAGCAGGGATTGGCCGACCCTGATGACGAAATTCGCAGTCGTAGTCATCCTCAACCAAGTAATGATTGTGCGATTCAGATGCCCAAGCCAGCAATTCATACCGACGCGCAATAGGCATGACTGAACCGGTAGGAAAATGATGCGAAGGCATAACATGCGCAACCTCCGCACCCGATGAGCGCAAGTCATCAATGCGTATTCCCCCATCATCAACAGGTACATGATGCACCTTCACGCCACTTGCTTCGTAAGCACGCGAAAGCGTTGGATAGCCAGGATTTTCAACTGCAAAGGAACCGCACGAACTCAGCAATTTTGCAATGATCGGATAAAAGGCTTGAGCTCCTGCTCCAACAAACACCTGACCAGGAGAAACCTCCATATCGCGTGAGCGTGCCACATGGCGCGCAATCACCTCACGAAGCTGAGGCAGCCCTCCCAACGGAGCACTGTGCAACAAAACATCATCAGAAGAATCTTCCACCACTTCGCGAAGGATACGCCCCCATACGTGACGCGAAAACGAACCGGGAGCGACACCACCCGTTAGGTCATAGCGAGGTTTTGTGGAGTTTTGATAGAAGGATCCTAAGAAAGATTTACTTGCTTTGAAGTGATCAGCTGTGCAAGTTTTATCTCCTTTGAGTGAACAAACTCCACTTTCGCAATCCGTATCAATGAACACACCCGCATGGGCATCAAAAGTATGCTCGCCGAAAGAACCGATAAACCGGGAAGAACTAGGAGTGCCTCCTTTATTACAGAAAATCTGCTTACTTTCAGCGCGAGCTATTTGCTTCATCTTCTTCGCTTCAAAAGGTGCGAACGATCCAATATCGTTAGCAAAATACCCCTTACGCTGAACCGCGCGTACATACCCTTCAGCCACCAGCTGTTGATAAGCATGCTCAACCGTGATAACGCTCACGCCCAGCGCCCTTGCAAAATCTCGTTTAGAAGGAAGATGCTCATCAGGTGCAATGGTGCCTGAGGTAATATCGGCACGCATACGACGAGCCAGCTCTTCGTAAAGACTCATACCCTCTTGCGATTCAAGATCATATTGAAGCATATGAGGAAACCTTTCTTAACCAAATGACAGCAACTACACTCAGCTGGGTTTATATCATGTAACCAAATATGACTGGCTTTTCGTCGAACAACCGAACCCGACAAACCGTATATCCAACAGCTAAACCAAGCGGGGCTTATATCCAACAACTAAACCAAGCGAGCCATATGGCAATGGCTAAATTCGACTGACCTTATATCCAGCAACCAAATCAAGGCGAACTTATAACCAACTGATCATATCAAATTATCGCTATTTGGCTATTTTGACATAACCAGACAAGCAGTATTGTAGCACTAAACAAAAGAACACGACCATCAACGAAAGGCACACTCATGACCGAACGCTACGAACTAAACAAACAACTCGCTCAGATGCTCAAAGGCGGTGTCATCATGGACGTCACCACGCCCGAACAAGCACGCATCGCAGAGGAGGCAGGCGCCTGCGCGGTCATGGCACTTGAACGCATCCCTGCCGACATTCGCGCTGCAGGCGGAGTCTCACGCATGTCCGACCCAAAAATGATCAAGGGCATTCAAAACGCGGTAAGCATCCCCGTCATGGCAAAAGTTCGCATTGGGCATCTGGTAGAAGCGCAAATTTTACAAGCAATCGAAATTGACTATATCGATGAATCTGAAGTCTTGTCCCCCGCCGACAACATCTACCACATTGATAAAACAGCATTTGACGTACCTTTTGTTTGCGGTGCACGAGATTTAGGGGAGGCGCTTCGCCGTATTGCTGAAGGCGCTTCAATGATTCGCACCAAGGGGGAGCCAGGAACGGGTGATGTAGTGCAAGCAGTAAGCCACATGCGCCTAATTCAAAGCCAAATTCGCCATATTGTTTCATTGAGAGAGGATGAGCTTTTCGAAGAGGCCAAGCAACTAGCCGTTCCTTATAATTTGGTGAAATATGTTCATGATCAGGGAAAACTCCCTGTAGTAAACTTCGCAGCAGGTGGCGTGGCAACACCCGCAGACGCAGCGCTTATGATGCAATTAGGAGCCGAAGGCGTATTCGTTGGTTCAGGCATTTTCAAGTCCGGCAATCCAGCAAAGCGCGCTCAAGCAATTGTCAAAGCCGTAGCTAACTTCAATGACGCCAAACTTATTGCGGAGCTTTCGGAAGATTTGGGCGAAGCTATGGTAGGTATCAACGAAAGCGAAATTGAGCTCCTCATGGCAGAGCGTGGTAAATAATGGCGCGTACAATTGCAGTTCTTGCCGTACAGGGCGCTTTCATAGAACACGAAATGAAACTGCGCAAACTAGGCGCTCACGTAGTGGAACTTCGCCAAGCGACAGACCTAAAACAGACATTTGATGGCCTGATTTTGCCTGGAGGGGAATCAACCACTCAAGCAAAATTATTGCATGAACTTGGAATGTTCAGCGCCCTAAAAGAGCGAATCGAAAAAGGTATGCCCACTCTTGCCACCTGCGCGGGGCTTATTCTTTTAGCACGCGAAGTTGTGGAAAAGAACGGCGTTGAACCCCTTAACTCGGCCTGCGCTAACAAACTGCAGTTAGTACACGGCTTTTCCACTTTAGATGTCACGGTTGAGCGCAACGCATACGGAAGGCAGTTGGCCAGTTTCCATACAGAAGAGCAGTGGGCTAAAAACGCTCACGCTATTGCGGAGATTCCATCAGATAATACGCCTCTACCTCTTACGTTTATTCGCGCACCACGTATCACCAAAATGGGCGCCGAAGCGCATACACTTATTGAACATGATGGATATCCGGTAGCTGTGCTTCAAGGAAAACAGCTAGCCTTAGCCTTTCATCCAGAACTTGATGCCGACATGCGCTTACATGAACTGTTCTTGTCACTTTGAACCTGTTGTTTTGGAATTTAAAAGTTCTAATTAAGCCCAAGGCTTAAATCAAAGAACGAAATAGGTGGAGTCTAATCGCTCCTCTTATTTCAACTTAATGCTTGAATTTGAAATAAGGCCAGTGAATTTGCTTTCTTATTTCAAGTTATCTTGCAAACTTGAAATAAGGCAAATCAGGAAAGGTTAAGCTCAACAATTCGTTCTTAAAGCAAATCAGAAACGGTTAAGCTCGAAGTCACCCGTGCTCCTACCATTCGCTTGCGCAATTGCGCAAGCTCATTATGCGTCGCACTGCATCGTTCCGTATTTTTACGGATCGCTTCGCTCGGTGTGTGGGTCGAAAGCGATTGAAGCCTAAGACCTATACAGCGAGCGAAGCGATCATGTAGAAGTTTGAAAACGCTGAGTGCTTCTCGTCTTAACCGTTTCTGATTTACCACTGAAATCCTGAACCGTTCTGCGCTTTTGCTACTTCTTCCCTTGCACAAAACGCCCAATAGCCTTCGATGCTTCACGACGCCTTGAACCTAAGGGCAACATGCCATCAAATACTTTGCGCAAATTGCTATCTTCTGGAACAGCCCTTTCATGAATAGGACCTTGCTGGAGTCGGTCGATCTCGGTATGCAATTCATCAAGTTGTTTGGTCATTTGTTTAAAAATTGTTGTGAGATGTTGCTTGTAGAAAGGGGTCTCTCTTGCATACTTCCAATACATTTCTTCCCTATCACACCCACCAGACTTCCAGGGTTTTTCGCATCCTGCAAAGTGCATGATCTTGGGATTAGCATATCCAGCAAGAAATTCGTCATATACCTTTGCGGGAGCAAAACTACAAGCATTTTCAATGCGTCCCATGCAATTGTTCATAGCATTCCAAGCGCTATCCAAATAGAACACGCGCCCTTCGCATTGAACGTTTAAAATGTCCTGATCATCATAGATATAATCTTCGCACAAAGAGTATTCAAGCCATTGCTTCACAGAATTGAACTTGCGCATTTCATCCAAATTCATAACAAGCACGCCCGCTTGAAAATAGCCATAGGGGTCTTTCATCCCAAGCAGTTCTTTGGTGTATTTCAAACGTATGCCGTCGTTCATGTTCAAATTTCCCAAATAATCAGCATCACGCACAGCACCAATAAGATTATCGCCAATATCAATAGCAAAAAGCTTTGATATATCATCGTTGACTACCAGGTCTGAATCTAAATACAGCACCTTTTTGTAGTCCGGCAGAATATCTTGCACAAGAAAACGATAATACGTTTCAATTCCTATATGTTCATTGTTAGTTTGGAGATCATACTCATCCACCATGCCATGAACGCGCGCAAACCTAAGCCCAACATTGCTAAAGCGCCCGAAAAATTTGAGCATCTTAGATTTGTTCTCATCGGTAAAGTCAGACTCCATAATCACGACATCATAGAAGTAGTCAGGAGAGGCATTTTTCACCAGCGAATAAACTGCAGTAGTAACTATAGGAACGTAGTTGTTGTCAGCCGCAAAAACAAGCGGGATCACTGGTTTTGCGATACCATCTACCACACCATCCACCGCAAGTAAAACAGGTGGACGATAATATTCAGGGTGCGCAAAACGCACACACTGAAGTTGCTTATGCTTCAAGCCAAGATTAAAACGCATTTCATGCATAAGCCAGATATTAAACAAACGTTCTGCAAGGTGTCCCGGTGTTCGAAGTGCTTCTTTGCTTAACAGAGAAGTGTCCCATTCGCTCACAAACCTATCAAGCAAAGGGAACAACCATGCACAATACCGATCAAACAGCTCTTTGCGCATAATAAACATGTTACAGAAGCACGTTTTGTATCCTTCGAAATAAAGTATTACATCATCAGCGTAATCAGGATGTTCTTCTACCAGAATCTCAATAATGCGATTAAGGTGTTCTTCCTTCAAATAGGGCGCCTGACAGTAATGATCATATACATTCCTAGGGTGCTCAGGGAATTGACGCACATCGATAATTCTCGTTGTTATAACGTCCCAACCTTCAATGACACGAGCCATAGTTTCATCATCTAAGCCATAGCGCGTCTGCGAAACTTTATTTATACGATTTGCGGTAACTTCACCCCAAGGATTTTCATCATGTTGATCTAGGGCAAAGTCAAAATAGCGACGATAATGACAAAAACCGTAATATTGAGCATCAATATTCTTCCATGCCCAATACTGCGTGGTGAGCTCGCAATAGGTGGTATTGCGACAAACAATATTTTCACCTGCATCATCTTGATAAGCCCACCAAAGGCGCTTGCGCATGACCGAACCCACTTGCACGGGTTGCAGAATATTACTATCGAATGTGGCAACATCTTTATGCGTGGTAACAAAAATGCGAATTGGTTGCTTTTCATACTCAAGAGCGCGTATCACGGTTGCGCCATTGGCTTCAACGGGATCCAATATACTCTCTAGACGCGTAACGTAATTTACAGCCACTTCGCGCATAGCTTGATAGCGCTCAGTACCCACTCCTTCCACCATAAGGTCAAAGCGTTTTGCCTCATCAACAAACCTAAAAAGAGCATCGTCAAAGTTGAGGGTCTCCCCTTCAAGCAATGCATAGGAGCGATCACACACAAAACGCCAAAGTTCGCCCGCAATTACATCGGCCGGCCAGAATTGTTGGACATATTTAAGAGCAGAAGCGTGTTCGCTTTCATCCAAGTTGTCCACCAGTTCATTCATAGTGTGCTGAATCATAAGATCACGAACATTGTTTAGGCTCTCTTGAAGATCTGAGTGGCGGAGATCAGGCTGAAGGAGCTCGGGCTGGGATTCGCCCTGGAATTCGAGCTGGGGCACACTTTGGGATTCAGCTTGGAATTCAGATTGAGACTCTTCTGACTGAGGTTCCTCAGAGCGAAGCGCGCCCGCAAAATCTAAACCATGTGCCTCGACAAACGCACTCACGCTGGTATAAGCCTGCGCATCAGCATCACACCAACGCTTAAATTCATCCAGAACATAGATGGAACCGAAGGTGTCTCCGCGCCCCAAATGATATTCATACCACGCCCCTTCAATAGCGCGATAGCTTGATGCAAACGTAGCTATAACAAAACTTGCATATACATCATCGGCACGAGACAGGCGAATATCGCCCATCATATCCCATGCTTTTCGCGCAAATTTGGCATTGTAAACTTTATGATTTACCTGCCAATCAAACCCATCTTGTGATGCAAACTGATACTTCAAAATATCTTTACCAAAAAGCGAACGCACTGGCGGAGTAAGAAAACCCTGCATGCCTTGGGATGCCTCTTTCGCTGAGGCATTTTCGGCAATTACCTGCACGCCGAAATGCAGAATATCAGCGCTTTCATGATTGACTTCATCCTCAAGCGCATAAAGTGCACCGGAAGCTAAGGTGTCATCCTGATCCATCAGCATCACGTATTTACCAGTGGAAGATAAAACGCCATCACGTCTTGTTTGTAACGTGCCACGGTTTTCTTCGTGATGGATAATTTTTATACGGTTTTCGTTTTCAAAAAGAGCATCAAGCCCAGCACCAGAGTTGTCCGGATCACAATCATCGACAATTATTATTTCTAAGGATTCAAAATCTTGCGAAAGAATGCTTGAAACGCACTGTTCTATGTAGGATAGCCCATTGTAAAAAGGAATGATAATAGAATAGCGCGGATTCACAATGACCCTCTTTCTTATGATCTCAATTCTTGCGCCCAAACGTCTAATATAAGCTTTACTACAAGCTTTACTTCTTGCCGTAAGCCTTACGCTTAACTGACATTCTTCATTACAGTTACCTTGATACCTCGCAACAATGCTTCTTTTTTACGATTTCTCCCTTTACGCCACATTAAAACTGCTAATTTCGTTCGGTGGTATATCTTTTTTGTTTCGAAGTAACAACCAACATGGACATCATGCCTTAATAGTACAATAGCCATGTTAGAGCAATTAGTAAGGCATTTCATGGACACCAAAATTGCAAATAAACAACCATTTTTTAAACGTCTACGCAATCGCGCGATGAATAAATTAAACCTGGCAAATAAAGACGCAGTCTCTTCTAAATGCTCTTCCGAAGATCCAAGCGCTAAATCTGTCGCTAATTTCCCTGAAAACGCGAGCAGTGAATCTATCACTGACTCCTCTGAAAGTCCGAACTCTGAGGCTACGTTCGATCTATTTCTTGTCGAAAGTCTCAAGCAGAAAATTGCTGAAGAGGAATCTTTTGGGCAGGATCTTACTGATCAGGGCGCAGCCGGGCAAAGCCTCACGGATAAAAGCCTCACCAAACAAAATGCAATCGGCGAAATCACCGTGCTGGATCTCACGCCCCGTCCAACTCACATTCAGGGTCACGTTTCAGTAAAAATCCAAAATACCACTTCAGAAACTTTGCGCATTCGTGTACTGGGAAGCAACTTTGAAACCGTCACTGATGACTACATCTTCATGGGCGAAACTGATCTTGAATTTTCCGAATATACAACCGATAAAGCAACCTTGGTAAACGCCTCTCTTTTCATTCCTTGGAACCTAGAAGATATATATGTCGTAGCGTGGAACAAAGACCACCCCGAACACCTGACATACAAACATCTAACCAAGCAGGAATGGGAATCGCTTGTTGCAACCATGGATGACTGGCTTTACAAAACCGCAGGTAATGACCCCTATTATACGCAGTGGTTTAGCGAACATAGAGTTTCCGCCTTCGAAACAAAACGCCAGCGCACCATCGTTTTTCCAAGCATGCCCCGCTTCAGCATTGTAGTCCCTCTCTACAAAACCCCCCTTACACTCTTTGACGAAATGATCTCTTCAGTAAGCGCGCAAACCTACCCTAACTGGGAATGCATCCTGGTTAACTCAACGCCAGAAGATAGCGCACTTTCCGAGCGCATTTCCGAAAGAACAAAGAACGATAGCCGGTTTCGCATAGTAACGCTTGAGAAAAACCTTGGCATATCACTCAATACTAATGCGGGTCTTGAATACGCCAAGGGTGACTTTGTTTGTTTTCTTGATCACGATGACGTGCTAGAGCCTGACATTCTCTTTGAATATGCCAAAGCCATCAACGAACACCCCAACACTGACCTTATTTATTGCGACGAAGACAAAATAAATGAGACGGGCGCATACTGCATGCCCACCTTTAAGACCGATTTCAATCTTGACCTGCTTCGTTCGTGCAACTACATCTGTCATATGCTCTGCATTCGCAAAACGCTCCTTGACCAGCTTGAACCTAGCACGCCTGAATTCGACGGCGCGCAGGATCACAATCTCACCCTTAAAGCAGTAGAGAAAGCACGCCACATTCATCATGTTTCGCGCATTTTATATCACTGGAGGATGAGCCCTAATTCTGCTTCTGGCAACGACGAGGCAAAGCCGTATGCAACCAGAGCAGGTATTCTTTCTGTGCAGAATCATTTGAACCGCATAGGAGTAAAAGCAAGTGTTTCGCAAGCAGAAGGAACATCTTTTGGCTACAAAGTGAGCTACAAAGTTCCTGCGGATAAGCCCCTTGTCTCCATCTTGATACCCAGCAAAGACCATATAGATCTTCTTAAAAAATGTATTGAATCCATAGTAAGCAAGAGCACTTATGACAACTTTGAAATCATTGTTATAGAAAACAACAGCACTGACCCCAATACCTTCGACTACTACCAAACGCTTGAAACAATGCCGAATATACGCGTGGTTCACTGGCCAGAGCAGGGATTCAACTTTTCTGCGATTGTCAATTTCGGACGCAAGCATGCGCAAGGCGACTATCTTGTCCTGCTCAACAATGACACCGCAGTCATTACACCCGACTGGATAGAACGCATGCTAAGCAATTGTGCGCGCAAGGAAGTGGGTGCGGTAGGTTGCAAGTTGTACTATCCTGACGACACCCTCCAACACGCTGGTTGCATTGTGATTGAAGGAGTTGCACTTTCTTTTAGACATCTTCCTCGCGAAGGAACCAGCTATTTAGGTCTGGTAAATACCCAGCGTAACGTGAGCGCGGTTGCGGGCGCCTGTCTTATGGTGAGCACTACTGATTATGACGCGGTCGGCGGTCTTGATGAGGCGCTTTCGGTTGAATACAACGATATTGATTTTTGCCTTAAGTTGCTCGAAGCGGGCAAATTAAATGTGCTTTTACCTGATGTAGAGCTGTATCACTATGAATCATTTTCGCGGGGCGCCTTAGATAGAGGAGCGCATTACCAAGAGCTTTGTTTGTTTGAATGTCGCTGGAGCTCATTTATTGGAAAGGGTGACCCCTATTACAATATCAACCTTCAACCAAGGCTTGATAAAGTGATGCACTGGAAGTTTTAGTTTTTGGGTACGCTCTGCAGTATCAGCAGGACGCATGTTGTATTGTTGGCGAAATGAGCATTATTTACTTAAAGTAGAAGTTGCGGAACAAGGAGACACATTGAAGTCAATACTGTTTATCTCTCCAACGGGCGACTTCTCTAACGGAGCCGAACAGAGCATCTTTCAGCTCATGAGCTATTTGGCATGCGAGGGCAACCATGTTTTTAATGCATACCCCACTTATTCTCCCCAGGCCGAAGCGGACTATTGCAAGACTCTGAAAAACGCAGGTGTTATGCCCTTGCGTATTCCTGAGCTTCGCTGGTGGCCCGATGCACCCGGAGGAGACATCAACACACCGCCTAATGCCCCCAATGATCTCAAAGCAGTAGAAACTATTCGCCAAATCATTCGCGAAAACCATATTGATATTGTGATTACCAACACCGTGAATATCTACCACGGAGCCCTTGCTAGTGAAGCGGAACGAGTTAGGCACATTTGGCTGATCCATGAATATCCCGAAGGCGAATTTGGCTATTACCGCAATAAAATCAAGTTTATAAGCTCCCATTCTGATGCAATATTCTGCGTTGTCGGCACGGCTCAGAAAACGCTTAAGCACCTGTTTAAGTGGCGCAGTGTTGGTTCGTTTCTCCCTTTCACCAATCCGGGAGAAAGTGAAGGCGAAGTGGCTCCTTCTCTTATGAATTCCAAAGAAAGCGAAGCCAAATGGACTCTTCCTTCTGTAAATTCTAGCGAGACCAAAGCGGGATCGTCTCTCTCTTCTGCCAGTTTCGATAAAGCAGAGATTAAGACGGGCGAAGAAGCCGAGTTAATCCACACTGATTGCACCACCGGGCGCGTTGTTTCTATTGGGTTGCTGTCTGAGAGAAAAAACCAGCTCGAATTACTCCGCGCCTATGACATCCTTATTAAAAAAGGCGCGTCAAGCTTGAAGACCGAGGGTTTACCTGAGGGTTCACGCCTTATGAGCTTGGAACCAAACCCCCAGAGTTCGGATTTCCAAAACTTGAAGTTGAATTCCCAAAACCCCGATCTTCAAAACCTGGAACTGGTATTTATCGGTGGCACCGAAAACGACAACTATAAGCAACAATGCGATGACTTTATAGCCAAAAATTCCCTCACGAATGTTTCATTTATGGGTTTTCGCGAAAATCCTTGGGCCTACGTTTCAGAAAATGACCTTATTGTACTCACTTCTAAAAGCGAAACATTCGGTTGTGTTTATACCGAAGCCCTCATGAATGGCATCCCTGTTATTGTCTCCAATAATCCTGGATTTTCCCTGGTTAACAGCTTATTTGGCGCAGGCAAACTCTATCCCTTGGGACAGTCTGAAGCTTTAGCAAATACTATAAAAACCGTGCTGAACAATTTTGAAGCAGAAAAAGAGTTGGCGCTTGCAACTGCGCCTAAGGTGCGTTTAGCCTTCAAGCCTGAAAATGCCTATGCGGAAATAATTGCTAAAATTAATTGCAACAAAAAACCGCGACGCAAAAAACACTATAGTTCAACTCAGCTCAACAAGCTCATCAAACCCACGGTCTGAAGATGGTGAAAAGATTGAAGTCAATTTTATTCATTTCGCCCACCGGAGATTTTGGCAATGGCGCAGAACGAAGCATCTATCAGCTAATGAAACAGTTGGTACGTCTAGGCTATCAGGTATTTAACGCCTATCCATCATTCTTTCCCAGCATTGAAGAGAATTATCGTAGTGCGTTTGAGGAAATTGGCGTGGTGCCAATTTGCGTGCCTGGGCTTCGCTGGTGGCCCGATTCGCCCATTGGGGATGCATTGCTTCCCGCTGATTCGCCAGCAGATGAGCAAGCCGTGGAGGCTCTGTGCGCTATCATCAGGCAAAACGACATAACATGCGTGCTTACCAATACGGTGAACATATATCACGGAGCCATTGCAACAAAGCAAGAAAACGTTAAGCATATTTGGTTGATTCATGAATTCCCCGAAGAAGATTTTGCCTACTATCGCAACAAAATTGCCTTCATTCACAATAGTTCAGATGCTGTTTTTTGCGTTGCCGGTGCGCTCAATGATTGCCTCAACAAGCTTTTTAAACCTTTCGAAGTTGGCGCATTTCTCCCCTTTGTTGAACATTCTGTTGACTGCCACTCTATAGCTGATAACAAACTTTCCAACACGAACAACCCCGCTGATGCCAGCAAGCCCACAAATGCTGATCAGCCCGAAAAGAATAGCTCTCTCGCAGGTAATAACCGCGCTAGCATCGTTGCGCAGACTAGTAATAATGCCCAGCCCAGCGACAACACTCATCCCCAAAACGCTCAACGCTCCCCCAATGTCAGTCCTAAGCATAGGCTTATCTCTATTGGCCTCATAACTGAAAATAAAAACCAGTTAGAACTTCTTGAAGCGTATTCGCTTTTGCCCCAAAAGATACAAGAAAACCTTGAGGTGGTCTTTATTGGCGCAAAGATTGACGAATATCAGGCGCATTGCGATGAATTCATTCAACACTCAAATCTAGAGCGCATTTCTTTCTTAGGTTTTCAGGACAACCCGTGGGTCTACGCTTGCGCTAATGATATCGTGGTGCTCACTTCAAAATCTGAGACCTTCGGGTGCGTTTATGCTGAAGCAGTCATCAATGGCACACCTGTTATTGCGTCCAATAACGCTGGTTACGAAACTATCCACAACCACTTTGATACAGGGACCCTTTACCCTTTAGGCAATACTGAAGCGCTAGCAAACACAATTGAATCCACTCTGCAAAACTTTGCAGAGATCAAGCAAGAAGCCGTAAACCTTGCACCCAAGGCGCGCGCAATCTACAACGCAGAGAACGCCTATTCAGAAATCCTTACTGAAATTGCCCGGAACAATAAACCTCGTCACAAATGGGGTTGCAACTTAAAAAAAGCCAACAAACTATGTACTCTATCGCACTAAAGTCCCTCATAAAAGTGTGCTAAACCTGGCAAAAGTCCCTCATAAAATAGTGACGCACCCATCAAATCTCCCTCATAAAAGTGTAAAAACACCTGATCATTCGCCAAAAACACTACGAAAGAGACTATCTATGAAATTTGACGGGCGTACATGCCCTACTTCGCTTCCTTTCTCGTAAAGAAACTCCTTGCGGAATTCGACAAGGGCAATACCGCTTGGAGTATCGAACCATAGCACCAAAACACTTCCTCATACATTGGCGCTATGACTCCAACCTGACTTGGAAAATTGAACCATAGAACAAACCACTTCCGTTCACGGAAGTAATGGCGGACGTTCTGCTTCGTCATGATGGAATCGAGTACTCTAATTTGCGTCTACACAAAACCTTGACGAAAGGATATGATATGTCGATTAAGAAGGTAGTAGTAGCTGGCGGTGGCGTATTAGGAAGCCAGATTGCCTTTCAGGTAGCTTATTGTGGCTTAGACGTAACCATTTGGTTGCGTAGTGAAAGCTCCATTGGTCGCACCCAGCCAAAAATCGACAAAGTTCATCAAGAATATGTTGACGCTATTGAAAAAATGGCAGATGGGAGCGGGCCTTGGTGCGCTGGCATTGCTGATGCCGATGCACCTTTTGATAAAGATGCTTGCCTACAACGCGTAGAGAACGCCTATCAGAACCTCAAAATAGAACTCGACATGGCCAAAGCAGTAGCAGACGCTGATCTTGTCATTGAATCTATGTCAGAAGATCCTAAAGCCAAAACCGCCGTTTATCAAAAAATGGCTCCACTTCTTCCTGAAAAAACAATCCTAGCTTCTAACTCTTCTACCCTTTTGCCTAACCAATTCGCAAAATATACCGGTCGACCAGAAAAATATGGCGCCCTTCATTTTGCTAATTCTATCTGGAAAAATAACACCGCTGAGGTTATGGGACACGATGGCACCAGCAAAGAAACCTTCAACACTCTCATGACGTTCGCAAATCAAATTCGTATGATTGCTCTGCCCGTAAACAAGGAAAAAAGTGGCTACCTGCTTAATTCCATGCTTGTTCCCTTCCTTCTTTCTGGCCTTGATTTATGGGCAAGTGGCGTAAGCGATCCTAAGAGCATCGACATTGCATGGGAACATGGCACCGGTGCTCCTAAAGGCCCCTTCCGCATTATTGACACGGTGGGTCTTCCTACTGCATACAATATTGTATTGCAATTCCAAAGCGTACCCGGATTGCTCAATCCACTCTTCAAAAAGATGATGCTCCCTTACAACTACAAAGCTATGGCGAAACTACTCAAAGATATGATTGATAAGAACGAGAAGTTTTATAACGATTAAACGGCTTTATTGCACTTTATTAAAAGGGTTTTCGCATCTTGGCCAGAATCGAATTCAATACAGTGCAAGGACGAGTACTATTTACGCTAGATCTTAAGTTCAAAGGGCTACAGAACTCAAAGGGCGCTTTTAGAAAATTCTAAGAGCGCCCTTGTTTGATGTTTGGCACAAAACCTTTTCAGTAAATAGTCAGGATGATAAACTGGGAAGATACGGATGCTTTTTTCTGCACGGCACCGTTTTCTGCATCCTGCTTCGGTAGGTTTCTTAAGGTTTGCTCACCACATGCGACCTGTGCGTGAGCTTGTCGTTATTTTCACTCTTTAATCGTTTGCTACGAAGTTCTGCAATGCTATGTTGACAAGCTTCAAGTCAGCTTATTGGTGTTGCATGCTGTGTCGCATTGAATCAGACAACCAAACAATTGGCGTGTGTTTTTAGAGCTAGCGCCAGAAAAGGAGGCATCATGACCGATCGTCACGAGATGTGGGGAAATCTAGGCATGGATCTAGAAACCCACGACCAACTATGCGCTGTATTACCTCAGGCTTTTGGCGATATTTATCTATCGCAAAAAAACCGTCCTGAAAATATGGCGTTTTATGATTTTGTCGTTAGCGATATCCATGGCATACGTCCAGCGGAGCTTATTGAGCTACAGCAGGCTGGCGGAAAAGTTTTCGGCACGTTTTGTGTATATGTGCCTGATGAGATAGTTATCGCTTGTGGCGGTGCTGTTACGGGCTTATGCGGAGGAAGTCAGTTCTGGGTGCCTGACGGGGAAAAGGTTTTACCAACAGGAGTATGTCCTTTGGTAAAGGCTTCTCTTGGTGCTCATTTTGGCAAAACATGCCCCTATTTCGCCGTAGCTGATATGTATGTTGGCGAAACTACCTGCGATGGAAAAAAGAAAGCCTACGAAATTCTTGGTGCCGACAAAAACACCTATGTTATGGACATGCCTCAGATGAAGCGTGCAAAAGACATTGCGAAGTGGGCAGATGAAATTGCAGACTTTGCAAAAATGGTAGAGGATTTTACGGGCAAAACCCTTACTGTCGAAAACCTCGATGCCGCAATTAAGACCATCAATGCGAAACGTCGCGCTCTTGCTCGCGTATATGAAGCACGTAAAGCTACGAATTGTATTCCAATAAGCGGTAAAGATGCTCTGCTTATGACGCAGATTGCATTCTTTGACGATCCTGCTCGTTGCGCCGAAATGGCAAACAAGCTTGCCGAGGAATTAGAGCAACGTGTTGCTGACGGCGTGAGCGTATTCCCAGCGGGAACCAAGCGTATTTTACTCACAGGAACCCCTCTTGCTATTCCAAACTGGAAGCTTCATCACGTTATTGAGACAAGTGGCGCAGCGGTAGTGTGCGAAGAAATGTGCACAGGAACGCGTTACTTTGAAAACGAGGTCGATGAAACTCAGACCACACTTGAAGGTCAATTTATGGCTTTATCTGAGCGTTACATGAAAAACAATTGTGCGTGCTTTACTCCAAATCCTGGTCGAATTGAGGACATCATTCGCCTTGCGAAGGCTTATCAAGTAGACGGCGTTATCGACGTGAACTTGAAGTTCTGCACTCTCTATGACGTTGAAAAATCTTCAGTGGCTCAAGCACTTGAAGCAGAAGGCATTCCTTGCTTAGGATTGGAAACCGATTATACAGACAACGATGCAGAACAGCTCCGTACACGTATTGGTGCTTTCGTCGAGATGCTTGGCTAGCAATGCAAGCAGACGCAGTAAATAACGAAACAGCATGTTATGTGCTGTTTAACACTTTTACCGATGCGCTTGCACTATATAATGCGCTCAAGGTTGCAGGTGTGGATGCAAGGGTTTCGCCCACACCTCGCCTTGCGCGCACTGAGTGCGGTTCGAGCTTGCTCCTAAACTGTGCGGACCGAGATAAGGTTTTATCGGTTGCAACTGAAGGTAAGCTATGCTTTGAACGCATAGTTGAACTTCCGAAGCAGATAGATGCTACACGCGATAGGTTCTGCTGATTAGTTTTTGAGAATATGGATACGTATGAATAGCTCTATTGGTTCAATCATTCCTAGCTTAGTTTTGTCTGTATTCTCAGAGTTTCCAAAACAGGATACGTTTGTAAAAATTGCAAACGTTGGTGCATGTTGAGGAGAATAACATGGTGGGAATTGGCATAGATATTGGATCTACGGCAACAAAGGCTGTGGTATTGGATGGAGACAGCCTAATCAAAACACTACTTATGCCAACGGGTTTTAGTAGTGTTGAAGCTGCTGAAGACGTTCGCAAGGGCCTTTTGGAGGCCGGCTTTGATGTAGCTACTGTTCCTGTTGTGGCTACCGGATACGGAAGAGTGGCAGTTTCGTATGCTGATAAGGTCGTAACTGAAATAACCTGCCATGGACGTGGCGCCAATTTTCTTTTTGGGGGCGATGGCACGGTTATTGATATTGGCGGTCAAGACACAAAAGCCATCAGTATGCGTGGTGGGCAGGTGGTTAAGTTTGTCATGAATGACAAATGCTCCGCTGGCACGGGTCGTTTCTTGGAAATAATGGCAGATAAACTGGGTGTTTCTCAAGATGAAATGAGTCGCTTGGCAGCAAAGGGAAAACCTACAGAAATCTCCAATATGTGTACGGTGTTTGCTGAATCAGAAGTTATTTCTTTAGTGGGTAAGGGTGAACCCCGTGAAAATATTGCTAATGGGGTCATTGCTTCCGTCGTAAAACGCGTTGCTAAGCTTGTTGGACAGGTATCAGCTGAGCAGTATTTTCTTACGGGTGGCCTGTGCGAAAATGATTATGTGCGAAAACAACTTTCCCAAATACTTAAAGCACCCATAGCCTCTACACCTGAGGCGCGTTATGCTGGGGCTCTTGGCGCTGCGCTCACAGCGCGTAAGTTATCAACGAAAAAAGAAACAACGCAATAACCGCTTAGACGTTAAACAATTTGATACCTTCCTTAATCAAAGTTTTTCAATACTCTTCTTCGTTTTCTCATACCGTTTCTTGGTGGTTTGAAGCAGGCGCACAATACACCCCTGAACAAGTTGCCACATGGTATGTCGAAGGTATGGGTGTTGCTTAGCTGGGACAGACGCACGGCACACCCTCAAACAGGTTGACCTGTCAGGCGCAGTAGGCATGAATGTTGCTTAGCTTACATATCGAACTTTTTACATCAGGATTATTCATGTCGGATTTTTATCTGTTGTCAGGTTCTCAAACTTCAAAAAGATTCAGAAAATTTGTCTAGAGCTTGAGAAGCCCTCATTTTTATTGAAAAGTTGGCATTTTGCGCGTTAATTTTTATTGAAAAGTCAGGATTTATACACTTCGCTTCGATGTCCAACGGAAAAAACTTCAACGACAATTTTGTCATCCTTAATCATACATAACACACGATAATTACCCACACGATAGCGCCACTCCCCCGAATGGTTGCCAGTAAGCCCTTTACCGTGAGTGCGAGGATCTTTGCAACCCTCAATGTTCTTTCCAATCCAAGAAACAATGAGCTTCGCATCAAAGCGATCCAATTTTTTAAGTTGTTTTAACGCCTTCTTGGTATATTCAACGTGCCAAGACATTTATAAACCCAACTCTGCAAGAACCTGATCCTGGGTATAACGAGCGCCGTCGTCTTCAGCTACAGCTTCACGCAAAACCTGAAGGTCTTCGGAATCTTCTATCTTTTCGAAAACCGCATCCCTTACAAAGTCCGAGATAGTTTTGCCTTCGAATTTTGCATACTTGCGAACAATAGTTGCATCAGCTTCATCAAGGCGCATAGTTATTGTTGACATAATGAGCTCCTTGCCTACGTTCCTGCTTGAATACATCGTATTCAATTATACAAAACAAGCTTCTTTTAGCAAGGAGTCGTAAAGTCTTCATTACCTTGTTTTTATTGCCTCCAGTTTTACCGTTTTACCACCACACCCCTCTCCGTTTTACCGCCAGTGGCGGTATAATATTGGCGGTAAAGAAAGGACTCCTATGTCATACGAGCCACCATTTAAGCGAAATGACAAAATAGATTCTCTCTGCATGGAAATAGCAGAGCTTGTAGGTGCACTCACCTCTCAAACGCTCTTCGCAACAAGCCCGACGCTTCATCGAGAGCTCAGAATCAAAACAATCCATTCTTCGCTTTTGATCGAAGGAAACAGCCTAGATGAAAAAGCAGTAACAGCTATCATCGAAGGAAAACGAGTACTTGGTGACCGTCATGACATTTTAGAAGTTGAAAACGCAAAACGCGCTTATGACCTAATCCCTGAACTTGACCCTTATTGCATTGATGACCTACTAAAAGCGCACAAGGTAATGATGGAAGGGCTTACCCCTGAAGCTGGCCGCTTCCGTTCAGGCAACGTTGGAGTATTTGACAACGACAAACTTATCCATGCTGGAACTCCCGCAACTTACGTCCCTGAAGTTATGAATGACATCTTTACCTGGCTTAACACAACAAGCATGCACCCCTTGCTGGTGTCTTGCATTTTCCATTTTGAATTTGAATTTTGTCATCCCTTTGCTGATGGTAACGGAAGAATTGGAAGACTGTGGCATACCTTGCTTTTGTCTCAATGGAAACCAGAACTTGCATGGCTTCCCATAGAAAATACCATCAAGCAACACCAGGCTACCTATTATGAGACACTCGCTCAATCTGATGCGGAAGGCTCAAGCGAACAATTTGTAGAGTTTATGCTTAGCGCCATTAGGGATTCTCTTCTTCCATTTACTAAACCAGAAAGCGAAAAAGAGATAGCTTATTCTCAAGCTTTAGACTTCTTTGCGGAAAACCCAAACGGCAACATTGTGCAACTTGCCGAGAAGCTAGGCTGTTCAAAGAGAAGTGCTGAGCGCCTGGTCGCCGAACTAAAGAAGCAAGAAAAACTCTCCAGACAGGGAAGCCCGCGCGCCGGCATTTGGGTTGTCAATAAGTAAGGTAGATCCAGCGCAATCCAACAAGCACCCTTTAGTAAAAACGATTTTACTAAAAACGTTTTTAGTTTTGCAAGGGGAACGCGAAATTGGCGTCTTTCTGTCTTAAGCTCGCTTTGCCTTTGACTCCACTTTTTCCTCAAAGCAAAAGAACCACGAAAGTAAAAAACACAGACATCATACAGAAAAGAACAGGTCTTCTTGCTAGAATAAGCACGTTATAACGAACCGAAACTATGAATCGAGCCAACAATGCTTTCAAAACTTCGCACTAAGCACCCTATTTTGTTTGCCATCATTGTCTATTTAGTGTTCATGTTTGGCATGGGAATTTTTGCAGGAATATTTAATACAGTCTTCAAAATTGCGCTCCCTGATCAAGAAGCCCTCAGCGGAAATCTTACCGTAATAGGAGCGGAACTTGGCGCAGCGCTTTTACTCTGTTTAGTCTTATGGCGTACCGGTAAGCTCAAACTTCTCTCAAAAAAAGGCAAAGGTTTTGTTGGCAGTCTTGCCGTTGGTGCCTATGTTTTCTTACTTATGGCATTTTTCTTTTTTACCTCTATCAGTGATCAGGCAGAAACAGGAAACCTTGCTGTTAATTTCACATCCGCCTCATTTACTTTGATTCTTGCAATGATTGCCGTAGGTCTTACTGAAGAGCTTACTGCACGTGCTTTGATGGGTGAAACATTCCTTGAGCATTTTGGCACTGAGCGCAGTGGCGTAATTAAAGCAGTAATAGTATCGGGCGTAATCTTTGGATTGATGCACCTTACCAATATCTTTGACGGCGATGCAACAACAATCGCCATTCAGGTATTCAGCAGTATGACCGGTGGCTTTTTGTTTGGTGCAATTTACTTCAGAACCGGCAATATATGGTCAGTCATTATTATCCATGGTTTGTACGATGCCTTTGCCAGCACCCAAGTATGGCTGTTCAACGGTGGCGTTGAAGTAGAAACAGGCGCAGTAGCCTACACTCCTGAAACCATAGCAATTCCAGTTATTATGGGTCTGATAAATCTTGCTGTTGCCTTCTTCCTGTTGCGCAAGAAGCGCATTGGCGAAGTAAAGCAAAACTGGCCAGAGTTATCTGAAAAGGCGCCAGCAAAAGTTGCAAAATCTGCAGAATAGCTTCTCTTAAATCAACAAGCGCAAATCAACAGGCTATCAAAAAGGTCTGAGCTACTCTAAGCTCAGACCTTTTTAACAATAAAGAGAACTTGCCTCATAAGAACCACGGATCTGGACTACAATTGGCCACAGTCCCAGCTTGCAAAAATCGCGAATGCCGAACCGCAATCCCAACTTGCAAGACAAAACCCACATTCGCGAACGCTAGGCCACAATCACAATTTACAAAGACAAAGCTCACGTTCACGTAGGCTATAGACTGCGATCATAATTTAAAAGACAAAACCCGCGCCGGTTAGCGCTTGTTAGCGCCTGTTAGCGCTCGCTTTCGCCCGTTAGTGCCCGTTAGTGCCCACTAGACTATCAGCGCAAGCAAAATCAACCTAGTACCGCTGGGCATCCATCTTGCTATACTCCTTGAAAAGCTCAAGACAAGCGGGTCTATCTATTTGCTGTAGGCGCGATTTAAAGGCTTCTCTTCCTTCGAAAAGCTCGTCAAACTTTTTGTCTCTAAACCCTATGGCGTCGTTGTCCTCAATAGTGCATCCGTAATAGACGCGCTCTATATTGGCCCACAAACAAGCAGCTAAACACATATAGCAAGGTTCCGCCGTGGTATAAAGCACGCTTCCCGAAAGATCAAACGTTTGCAGGTTTTGCTCCGCATTGCGAATAGCAACAATTTCACCGTGACAGGTGGAATCGTTATTGGCTAAAACCATGTTATGCCCTTTGCCAATAACTTTTCCATCTTTTACCACAACGCTTCCAAAAGGACCACCGTGTCCTTTATAGATTCCCTCTCTTGCCTCTTGGATAGCCTGTTCCATATATTCGTTTTCTGCATGATACGCAACTGAGCTCATATCATCCACAACGCTCATGTCGTTCACGACGCCCACATCACCCATACCACTCGTGTCGCTCATATGGCTCATATCGCTCGCGCCACTTACGTCCATCATCTCTACTTTTCTACCTTCGTACCATTAAAACGACGCACCGCAACCAAGGTAGCCAAAGCTACCAGTGCAAACACAGCACCCACCGCAAATGGCAAGCCTTGCGTATCGCCCGTTTTAGCTAGTACATCACTTGAAGTAGTAGTGGTGGTGGTGGTAGCGCTCGACGAATCCGTATCCGTATCTGGCGAAGGATCAGGGCTGGGGCTAGGTTCTGGACTTGGTGAAGGATCAACCACTTCTCCCGCAGGATGTTCAGGAGTGTCATAGGCCGTTGCGCGCAGAACCATTGAAGCTTCGTTCGATTCATCAATACCCAATGCGTATAACTTGCCGTGATACGCAAGTGCCGTCACCTTTGTCAAAGGCGTATCAGAGGCCTTCTTATTAAAGGCTGTAAACGAACTGCTGTCATTATCAACTGCAAACGTATCCTGGTCACCTTGAGCAACCTTCAGAGCAGTTATCACCGCACCATCGGTGCCTGCAGCTAAGCCATAACTATCGTCAAAGCGAGCCTTTGTCTCAGGCATGGCGCTCTTAAGATCTTCTGCCTTATAGGTTCCGTCGGCCTGCTTGGTAAGGCGCTCAACCCCCAGGTTGGCATTTACTGCGGTTCCGCCTTTAAGTTGCACACCATCAGAAACGTAAATGGTGTCACCCGAAACCGCCAACTGCATCAGAGGACCATTACTAAAGTGATGGTTGCTACGCCCGTTAACCAATGAACCAACTTTAGCAACCTCTCCTGTTTGCATATTAAGCGTTGCTATGTTGTCGGAAGAATAACTGGATTCTTCGTCCCCCATTTCTCCCATCTTAAATTCGCCACCACCAATTACCATCATGGTGCCATCAGCATTTACTAAAGCAGCCCCATAAGGAATATTTTTTTCAAGCGAAGTCAACTCGGTCCACTGGTTAGTTTGAGGGTCATAGCTAAAGAGAACCTGGTCAGTAAGACTGTCGGTCCAAGAACGGGCTAGCATGATAATCTTTCCCTGCCACAAAGCTAAGCTGACCGTGCCATAATTGGCATCCCTTTCTTTTCCGTCCTTGGTATATTTTGGCAAGGAGCCAACGTGCGTCCAAGATCCTGATTCAATGTTGTAGCAATAGAGCTGACTCATATTCAAATGATAAGAAGCATTAGCAGGAGCATCCTTTGAATATGGAATAGCATAAATATTTCCATTCAAGCCAATCATACTCATGCCAAAAGAAGTGGTGGCACAATCAAGCCCCTCAAGCGAAATAGTTTCCTCAAACAAAGCAACATCATTTTCAGGAATATTCTGAGTGAATCTAAAGCTGAAAGCACCCGTGCAAGTTTTTCCTGCCGAATTAGTCACAACAACTTCGCGCCAACCAGAGGTAAGCTGACTTGGTACTCTGACCACAATTTGTTTGTCGGTCCAAGAAAGAACCTGAGCATCATAACCACCAACGGTTACTTTTTCTTCTTCGCCAAAATTAGCTCCCGAAATAACGATGGTGCTTTCCGTCCCCTCTTCTAGGGTGGCGTCACTAATTACCGCCTGTGCATCTTCTTTGCTTCCCATCTTGCTCAGATCAAGATAACCATTCGAAGTGCACTTGTCCGTGAATTTTTCATCCTGCGTTACACAGCTCTTAATAAGCTCTGCCAACTCAAGAGCGCGCTCCTGAGGCTGAAGGCTTTGGTCAATAGTGGTAGAGCAAATGCTTGCTGCTGCCGTGGTAAGAGGTGCTGCCATTGAGGTTCCGCTCATGATGGTATACGGAATGGTGGAATTACCCAGACCCATGCAATCAAAATAGACTTTCTCGTCATCGCTGGGCTCGTCATTATCCCTGATCATAAGCTCAAGAGAAACAACAACGTAACCATCTTCGGTTGAGCTTGCATTGCTTTCATTTGTTGTACTTGCGCTGTCTTCTTGAGTGGCACCCTCATCATTTGCATGCCAAACCAAAGAAGCATCTTTAGGGCTTTGTGCCCAACTTATAAACTGAGAAAGATTGTTGCTTGCATTTGTCCAACCAAGGTTGTTATTACATCTAATATTGCCGTCGGTATTACGAACCATATGAACAGTTCCATTACCTTCGTCAATTTCAACACTCGGAGAAACAATAGGATAGGTAGTTTTACCTGAGGTGGTTGCGTAGCCAAATACGCTTACTTTATCCAAATTACTTTGCGAAACAGGGATCTTGAAGGTTA
>CAVABR010000031.1:0-20491 GCA_963586955.1 bacterium | reverse complement strand
AACGAACAAAACACTCTCCTGTTCTATTAGTTTGTCCTAAAACATAAATAAATAATGATGATTCTTTCTTTATTTATGCCACAGATGCTTAAAATTACTTTACGATAGTTCAGGTAAGTTATCACGCAATAAAACTAGACAGAAATGATGAGGAAAAAATATGAAGACAGAACTATGTGATCTTCTTGGAATTGAATATCCAATTATCCAAGGCGCAATGGCTCATATATCTGATGGAAAGTTTGCAGCACAAGTAAGCGAAGCAGGTGGTTTAGGTGTTATTGCTTCCACGCTTCATGACGGCCAATGGGTAAAAGAGCAAGTTGAAATTGCTCGCTCTATCACTAAGAAACCGTTCGCTGTTAATCTCATTATGGAAAGCGATATCGTTGAGGAGTGCGCACGCATGTGTGTAGAACTTAAAGTTCCCGTATGCACCATCAGCGCTGGAAATCCTGACAAGATTGTTCCTATCCTTGTTGAAGGTGGCGTTAAAGTTATCTGCCTTATTCCTCATGCTCGCGCGGCTAAGAAGATGCAGGCATTAGGAGCAACTGCAGTTGTTGCCGAAGGAATGGAAGGTGGCGGACATATTGGTCGTATGTGCACCTTCCCTATGGTTCGTCAGGTTGCAGAAGCAGTAGACATTCCTGTAATTGCGGCAGGTGGTATTGCAGACGGTAAAGGATTTATGGCAGCTCTTATGCTTGGCGCGGTTGGTGTACAAATGGGAACAACCTTCTTAGCTTCAGAAGAATGCCCTATTAGCCCCGTATATAAACAGATTGTTGTTGATGCAGCTGATTGCGACACCGTTCTCACCGGAGAATACGGCAAAAAGCAAGTTCGTTGCATTAAGAGCCCCTTCACTGAATCTTATTGGAAGCTTTACGATTCAGGCGCAAGCAGTGAAGAGCTCGATGAATATTGTCGTGGCACCGTTAGTGCTGCTCGTGATGGCAATATGGAAAAAGGCGCTTTCTCTGCTGGAATGATTTCTGGATTAATTAAAGAAGTAAAACCCGTTAAGCAAATCATTACTGACATCATGGACGAAGCAGACAGTGCTTACCTTGAATTTAAGAAGAAGTATCAATAATTATTGTTCAAACAATCATGAGTAAACTTAATTACACTCAAGCAGAACAAAAAAACTTAGAGAGAGACAAGAAAACCGTTATGGCCATGGCGCAAATTTTCTGCCGTGGCCATAACCATATTTGTCCTCCTGAAGATTCCCTTTGCCCTCAATGCTTATCGGTTGTCGAATATTCAAATGAAAAAACCCAACGATGTCCCTATAAACACCAGGGAACATGCAATACCTGCCCAACGCAGTGCTACACCCAAGAAATGAGATTGGCAATACGTGAAATAATGGCCTACAGCGGGCCACGCATGATATTGCATCATCCAATCATGGCGATTCGCTATCTTATAAAAAAGCGCAAGAACAAATAAGAGATCCTTCAATTGCTTCCTCGCTTTTGGTATTGGATATGAGCACAAAGTAAGCTAAACGATGCTTTTTAGGTAGCGAGCCTATCAATAAAATTAGAGTACTGTTATGACACTCTAAGCTAAGTAGCACTTGCTCAACGAGGGCTTCAAGCTTGACATTACACAAACTCAGCTTTGCCATTACGTAAATAGGTAACTATATGATTAATTCTTATGTATGCGGGTTTTTCAATCAAATACCCAACTAAAATATTGTTCTTGAAAAGAAATATTTTGTCTTAAAAACAAGAAGAGAGAAGTAAGCGACGACAGACTTTATTCTTACACGCTTGAACTTGGGAATTAAGCTGAAAGGGCAATTATGGAATAAAACATACGATAGTAAAATCCGCGTCACATTCAGCTATTAATGTATAAAATATTGCGTTAAAACGTTTTAAAGATTACAAGCAATAATAAATGGAAGTGTTATGACTACAGCACAAATTATTTCTATCGTTATTTTTGTCGTAGTAATGATTTTCGTTGCTACGGAAAAAATTCATCGAACCACTGCAGCGCTTTGCGGAGCAGTTGCCCTTATTCTTTTCGGAATCTTGGATTTCGACACCAGTATGTCCCATATTGATTTTGGAACATTAGGCGTTCTTGTTGGCATGATGCTTTTTGTTGGAGTGGTAAAAGAGTCAGGAATATTTGAATTTCTTGCCATTAAATCAGCGAAAGTGGCCAAAGGCGATCCATGGCTAATCATGATTGTCTTCACTTTAATTACGGCCCTTCTCTCAGCGCTTCTTGATAACGTTACAACCGTACTTTTAATTGCTCCTGTTACTTACACTGTATGTAAGCAATTGCTGGGCATTAATCCGGTTCCCTTCTTTATTACCGAAATACTTGCATCAAATATCGGTGGCACTGCAACGCTTATTGGTGATCCTCCTAATATTATGATTGGCTCAGCTGCGAACCTTTCTTTTATCGACTTCCTTAATTACGACACCCCTGCGGTAATCATGATGCTCATCGCGGTCATAGTTGTTTTTTATTTCCTGTACGGAAGAAAGCTTTCTGTTAGTGCAGAGAAAAAAGAAGCTGTTTTATTACTCGAAGAAAACAACACTATTCGTGACAAGAAACTCTTTTACAAAAGTGTTGTCATGATTATTTTGGTTGCCACTGCTTTTGTGGTTCATGGGCAGTTCAATATCGAGCCTTGTGTTATTGCCTTAACTGCAGCAGCTATTATGCTCGTAATTAGCGGTGCTGACATGGAAAAAACCATTCGTGAGGTTGAGTGGTCTACAATTGGCTTCTTTGCGGGGTTATTTATTGTTGTAGGCGGAATGTCAGAAACGGGCGTTATCAATATGCTGGCTCAAGGATTGATTGACATTACTCACGGCGACACCTTCTTAACCATAATTATCTTGCTTTGGGCAAGTGCGATTATCTCTTCTGTCCTTGACAATATCCCTCTTGTTGCAACCATGTTGCCAATCATTACTACTATGGGCGGAGCCGGAATTGATGTTCAACCATTGTGGTGGGCGCTATCTCTTGGTGCATGCATTGGCGGATGCGGAACATTAGTTGGAGCTTCAGCAAACGTGGTTATGGCTTCCATTTCAGAAAGAAACGGCTATCCGATTACCTTTAAAGAGTACACAAAGATTGGTTTCCCTATTATGATTCTATGCACCGCAATTGCATGCGTGTATCTTGTAGTACGCTTCTGCATGTTCTAAAACGGGGATTTCGAAAACAGATTGCTAACGAATGATCACCCTTGTCGGTAGATGCCGGCAAGGGTGATGTTTTGTGTAAAATTCCTGCCACGTTCCTATTCTTGCTATAATAAACATCTAGTTGAATTGCTTTATCTTTGGGTCTCTTCCCCATGCTTGCTACGTCAAAGCCTTCTGTGCTATTTATTTCCCGAGAAATCAGAAGGAATTGAACCATCATTTGCAGTCTCTTGATTTGATACCTGAGAGTTAGCTTCATGGCCAAATGATTGCGTAATAACTTTTTGGTATACCGATTGTGCACAAGTCTCTTGATTAGAGGCTTGTGCTACCGCGTTAGTATTCGATGGTTGCACACTAGCCTCCTGGCTAGACGCCGAAACCTTAACTTCACTGTTAGATGGCATAGCCACTTCTTGATTAACCGAATGAGATACAGCCTCTTGATTTATCAATTGCCCCGGAGCATCTTGGGTAGATGGTTGAGTCGTAACATTTGGGGTTGAAAATTGAGTAGGAACTCCTTGATTAGATTGTTGTTGCACAGAAGATTGCGCATTAACTCCCCCAGAATAAACCTGAGAGGAATCTTGCATGTTGGCGCTATGATTAACGGGAGGATTATTAGGGTTGTAAAAGCCCTGCTTTTCAAAAGGCATAGGATCATCTTGTCCACCCCATGAAGAGACGTCAAACTGTCGCATCCAATACCCGAGAGCACGTGAAACAAGCGTCCACTCAAAAACAAAAGCAAACGAACAAAACCAAAGACCAAGTATCGCTATAAATACTGACATTATGATTATGGGTGCCGTGCTCTTTTTTACCAACATGCTGTCAAATGAAAATCCAACAAAAGAAGCTAAAGCGAGAAATACCAGTATGGCAACGAAAGCAATGAGACCAATTAATAAATTCATGCCGAATATTTTTAAAAGACCCCTGAAATCATAGCGAATCATAGACCATATCTTGCTTAACTGAAAGCCTGAAGACAATGTTGAATAAATAGAGCTACGCATTGAGCCAACATAAATAAACATGCTCGCAAAAAAAGCAACAGCACCCCAGACTAAAAAGGCAATATTAGAAAAGAATGATCTGCTAAAAGCAACGGGGCTATTCCCTTTTACTGTTCCTGGGAAAAAACAGCCTGAAGCCACATTGGTCAAAACGGAGAACAAATAAGGAACAAGGCCAAAAACCAGAACGACCACTAAAACAAAAAGACCTCTTCGATAAAAGTTTTTGTCTTCATTATTAAAAATTTTATCTGCTAGTGGGCGATGAATATTCCAGGCTATTTCACGCGCCCAGCCAAATAAATATCCAAATAAAACGACAACACCAAAAATTGGGATAAGCGTCAAAAGACTTAATTTCAAAAGCTTAGTACCCCAATTTGGACTATGCTTGAGGTCATCCCATGATGCAGCAAAATATCCTTTTACCAAAACAGACTCCTAGAGTAATCAGGTGAAAAATCTTTTTCTCATAATAAACAAAGGCAGGAAGCATATGCCTCCTGCCTTTAAAGCTGTTATCAAGATGAAAGAATATCGATAACAATATTTAAGAAAACTTATTTCAAAGTTACCGCAGCACCAGCTTCTTCAAGGGTTGCCTTGATTTCTTCAGCCTTATCCTTTGCAACGCCTTCCTGTACAGGAGCAGGAGCAGACTCAACGAGTTCTTTAGCCTCTTTCAAGCCAAGACCAGAGATCTCACGAACAGCCTTGATAACAGCGATCTTGTTGTCGCCAAAGCCTTCGAGAACAACGTCGAACTCTGATTTTTCTTCAGCGCCACCTTCAGCAGCACCAGCACCAGCGCCAGCGCCAGCAACCATAACAGGAGCAGCAGCAGATACGCCGAATACTTCTTCGAGTTCTTTAACGAGCTCAGAAAGCTCGAGAGCAGGCATTTCTTTCAATGCTTCTACAATTTCTTCACGAGTGATAGCCATGATATGACTCCTTGTCTTTTTCTACGCATAAAGCGTTACTTTCAATTAATTAGGTAGCTCAAGCTACTTTGTGCACGATCAAATGATCATACGATACATTTATGCAGCAGGTTTTTGTTCTGCAATTGCATTTACGCAACGTGCAAAAGCCTCCATTGGGCCATTGAGCACACGTACAGTCTGCGTGAGTGGGTTCTGAAGAGAACCGAGAAGTTTTGCGATGAGTTCCTCGCGAGAAGGAAGAGCAGCAATTTTCTCTACCGCAGCAGCATCAACGAAAGCACCGTCCATGATGCCACCCTTGATAACCAAATTTTCGTTTTCTTTAGCGAAATCTTTGATAGCTTTAGCAGAAGCTACTGGATCGCCCTCAGCGAAAACAAAAGCGGATGGACCTGAAAGAAGCTCGTCGATATTTGGCATATCAAGCTCTTTCAAAGCAATCTGTACAAGAGTATTCTTGTGAACCTTCATGAGAGCGCCTGCCTCACGAATGTTACGACGAAGTTGCTGAGATTCCTTAACGGTAAGACCACGATAATCAACAACCCACATTGCAGTAATGTTAGCAAGATCAGATTTGATTACCTCAAGCTTTTCAGTGTTCTGAACACTTGGCATATTAGTTACACCTCCTCTTTTTTAAAGTCTCTGGTTCCGCACCGCAATGGTGGGTCGATGAACTTTAAAAAAGAAACGACCCCTACTGCACCATGACAGAAGAGGTCGACTAAAGACACCTTTATGACCACCTCGGCGGGCCGTAAAACGATTAAACCTTTCGGTACCAGCTGTCTTTGGCAGCGGAACATTTTTTATTCCGTACGCCCTGCTTTAACAAAGCTTTTTTATTATAGTAAACAATCAAAGTCTTGCAAGCGCTATATTTGTGCTTCACAACTTCATCATGTTATTCGGTTGCCTCTTGCCCAAATAGCAATTTTGCTTATGCAGCTTTAATAGCATTGACCGTAATCAAGCTTCCCGTTGAAGCATCAACAGACAAAGTGACCGTATCACCTTCCTTATAGCGCACCACGTCCATAACGCTTGCAATAGGGCAATCGTAGATCTTGTCGCTCCCCTCTATAAGGAGGTAATAATGCGAATTTCCGTCAAGAACTACCGGGGATACCGAAGATATCTTTCCAGTTACTGAGCCTTCTATTACTGACGAAGAAGTACCTGTCGGCATAATACCATTGCTTCTTAAGAGTGATTTGTACGATTTCTCTACTTCGCTTAGCGTGTTACCCGTTGCTACATTTTGATAACGCTGAATATCAATCATTGCATACATCTTTACTAGTCCAGCGTTATCTTTTAGTGCCATAAAGTAAGTAGGTTGACCTTCGACATTGATCAGTAACGGGAAGGTGGATACATATTTAAGGTTTTGAACCTGGCCTTCCGCTGAACTCATTGCCGAATCTTCTGTAGCACCTGCCACCGCATAGAATTTAGACTCCGCGGTGCGCTGATTAATAAGGACAAATCCAATTATAGAGTTATCTGATGTTGCTGAAGTGACACCACTGTATACCCACACGTCGTCATCTTTTGCAATATAGTTGTACCCCAACTGCCCATTGGTTCCTGGCGTTGTTTTCTTCACGCCATTTTGTCCAAGCCAAGAATTGATCCATCCATCCGAGAGCGACCCGCTCCAGTTATATTGCTTAATAAGAAGATCAGAAGGATAAGCACGATCTACCCACTGAGGAACTTCGTCCATAGCTAAATCTTGCGTCTCGCCTGTGCAGGCATTACACAAGACAACACGCTGAATTGTTGTTCCTCCAAAAAGACCAATGGTTCTATCCTGAACCGGATAAACCCAGTAAGGATTTCCCTCTTCGTCTATTTCAAAAGACTTTTCATCAAACATGTAAAACGGATAGCTCAATTGAACGTGACGATCAACGTTATTAAAGAAAGGATCAGAAGTTGAATAGTACATAGGATTTTCAAGGCGAACAATTTGCGTATCTTGTGAACTCATATTCACAATAACGTAAGCGGGAATGCCACCATCTTTGTTAGCCCACCATTTAAAAAATCCAGCATAGTTAAGAGGGCTCACGCGAACCGGTTCATTGTGGTAATTGATCTGAGAATAAAGCGAAGAAATTTCAAACTGGCTAACATAATCTGCCATAGTACCCATAGTACGGTTACCTAAAAGAACAGCCGAATCGCGATCGATAAAGGGGATCTTGGTGTAATCAGGCTCGCTGATATCTTCCGAGAAATTTCCTTCAGTTGTTTTTAAGATGTTTGCATAACGCTCAGCATTTCCGGGAAAGAACGAAAAAGACGTTAGCACCCCAACTGCGCCAATAAGAGCAATGACAACAGGAATTGCCGTGAGGTACTTGAATAGTTTCGCCTTTTTTCTGCTTGGCTCACGCTTGCCTGATCCATTCTGATAAACCTTGCGAAACGAAAAGAACAAAAGAAAGCTTGGAAGCAGAATAACAATACCAACAAAGATCCAAAGATCGAAACTATGAATATTGATAGGTGGATGAAACCACCAATAACAAAAAGCAACAATCAAAATGACAAGGATAGCCATAATGATCAATGAGCGCTTTCGCATTTGACTAAAACGGTTTTTCAGATGCTTAAGATCTTCTTTCTTTTCATTAAAACCAAAATCTGGACCATTTGAAGTGCCGTTACCACCCATGGCTTGCTTCAAAAAATCGGTCCAGTCAATAGGACCTTTATTGTTAGGATTGTTCATATCTTCCCTTCGCGTTATTAATTAAATAACATCTCCCACATAACTAAAACACCGAATTCGCTAGTTTATTCTACTAAAGATCTAAGAACATACTGAAGAATTCCTCCATGATAAAAGTATGCACCCTCTGTTGGCGTATCGATGCGAACTATAGCCTTAAAGGAAACAGTTTCTCCTTGGGGTTTGTGTGCAACAACATCTACCTGAGAAGGGATAGGCAAACCTTGAGAAAAATCAATTGGAGCAATAGTTACCTGTTCGGTTCCATCAAGACCAAGAGTTTCAACGCTATCCCCTTCTTCAAATTGCAAAGGCAAAATGCCCATACCAATCAAGTTAGAGCGATGAATTCTTTCAAAGCTTTCCGCAAAAACAGCCCTTACGCCCTGTAAGAGAGGACCTTTTGCTGCCCAGTCTCTTGAAGAACCACTGCCATACATCTTTCCAGCAAGAATAACAGAAGGAACGTTTTCATTTTGATAGTGAAGTGATGCATCAAATACTGATTTGACTTCTCCATCCAAAAAGTCTTTAGTCCAGCCACCCTTTTTCCCACCAGCAAGCTTATTGGTAAGTTTGACGTTAGCAAACGCGCCTCTCATCATTACCTCATGGTTGCCTCTTCGAGCTCCATAAGTGTTGAAGTCGGCTTCATCTACGCCATGTTCACGCAAATACCGAGCTGCGGGCGAATCATTTGCAATCGAACCTGCAGGAGAAATATGGTCGGTAGTAATAAAATCTCCAAGATTTAGAAGAACGCGTGCATCAGCTATTTGTTCTGGAGGACAAGGAGTTTTCTCCATCCCGTCAAAATAGGGAGCGCGACGCACATACGTAGAGTTTTCGTTCCATGCAAATGTATCGCTTGCTTCTCTGCTAAGACTATTCCACTTTTCATCACCGCTGAACAGCGATTTATTGGCCTCTTGGAATACTGATTTCACACAGTATTTTTCCAATAAGGCGGAAACCTCATTTTGATCAGGCAAAATATCAGAAAGATATATTTCTTTGCCTTCATTATTTACTCCAAGTGGAGTTGATTCAAAATCAAAATCCATGGTGCCAACCAACGAATAAGCAACAACCAACGCTGGTGCCGACAAATAATTCTGTGAAACGTCAGGAGAAATTCTTCCTTCAAAATTTCTATTTCCTGAAAGAATGCTAGCAAGCTCAATCTCATCAGCAACATCATGCATGAAAGGCAAAACAGGACCAGAGTTTCCAATACAACTCATACATCCAAAACCGCAGGTATAAAAGCCCAACCCACGAAGACTGTCAAGAACGCCTGCAGAATCTAAAATATTTTCCGTGGCTCTACTTCCCGGAGCAAGAATGCATTTCACCCATGGCTTAGGAGAAAGCCCCTGCTTTAGTGCATTGCGTGCAAGGATTCCTGCGGAAAGCATCATAGAGGCATCGGTTGCCGTCGTACAACTAGTAACCGCAGCTATCGCAAGAGCACCATGCGAAAGCTCATGCGATTCGCCACTGATTTCTACCGAAACACTCTTATTCAAGTCAAGATTACGAGATTGGCATATCTCTTCAAAAGAAGCCTTCATTGAGGCAAAATCTTTGCGATCATGAGGTCTTGATGGCCCAGCAACGCTTGGAACAACACGGGAAAGATCAAGTGTCAAAACCTTAGAATATACTCTTGGCTCAGCCGAAGGATCATTCCAGTATCCCTGAGCTTTAGCATAGGCTTCAACAAGCTGTACTTCCTCATCACTTCTTCCAGTGAGTCGTAAATAGTCAAGCGTTTTTTCATCAACGGGAAATAGCGTACACGTAGACCCATACTCCGGAGTCATGTTCGAAATACAAGCACGCTGAGTTGCGCTGAGGCTTTCAACACCTTCGCCAAAACATTCTACAAAACAGCCTACCACGCCTTCAGCACGAAGCATTTGTGCAAAAGTAAGCGAAACATCCATTGCACATACGCCAGGAGCAAGCTTTCCTTTAAGTTCCACACCTATAACACGAGGGACAAGCGTAGTGACCGGCTGTCCGAGCGCAGCTGCTTCTGCCTCAATACCGCCAACACCCCAGCCAAGGACACCAATACCATTGGCAGTAGGAGTATGCGAATCAGTGCCAACCAAAGTATCAAAATACGCAACCGTACCTGCTTCTGTTTCTTTGGTCATTGTCACCGATGCAAAGCGCTCAATGTTGAGTTGATGACAAATACCTGATCCGGGAGGAACTATACGAACATTTTCAAAAGATTCCTGTGCCCATTTCAAGAAGTCATAACGCTCTTGATTCCTTTGGAACTCAAGGCTCATATTCTTTTCAAGAGCATCAGCGCATCCCGCAACATCAGCAATGACCGAATGATCTATAACCAAATCACAGGGAACTTGCGGATTGATATTCTTAGGATTTCCACCAAGTTCTATGCAGGCCTCTCGCATTACGGCAAAATCCACAAAAACTGGAACTCCCGTGAAGTCCTGGAAAAGAACACGAGACGGAGCAAATTCTATCTCACTGCCCACTTCCCCTTTAAGCCCTGCATCCACCAGGCGATTCGAAAGCTCCTGAGCTTGTTCATCACTATTAGCAAGACGAAGAATATTCTCCAACAAAACGGTAAGCGAAAAGGGCAATCTTTCATAATTTTCAACCGAGCTTACGGGATAGTAAATATAAGATTTGTCCCCTACCTGCAACTGAGCAGAACGATCCATGCGTTTTCCTTTCAAGGTGTTTTTCTTTGAAACTTTAGTTGGAATTCTTTAACACTATATGAACAGCGCTTTAAATTTTTCCTAAAACGGAAATAAGCTCATCGGTGAATTCGCTACAGGTTGCTGCTGGTTTATCTGAGAACGTAGCTTTGCGAATATCCGCAGTAAGAACTTTTCCTTCTGAATAAACCTGACGAACAGCGCGACGAATTTTATCCGCTTTATCAAGCTCACCTAAATGATCTAGCATCATTGCAGCAGAAAGGATTTCTGCGGTAGGATTGCAAATGTTTTTCCCTGCAATATCAGGAGCTGAACCATGGACAGCCTCAAAGACTGCATACTCAGAGCCAATATTAGCACCTGGTGCTATTCCCAAACCACCTACAAGTCCAGCACATAAATCACTGGCAATATCTCCGTAAAGATTAGGGAAAACAATAACGTCAAACTGAGAAGGATCAATAACAAGATTCATACAAAAAGCGTCGATAATATTATCATTGAAGGCAATTTTGTCCTTATAATCCTTTGCAACCTCTCGAGCAGTTTGCAAAAAAAGGCCATCAGAGTATTTCATAATATTTGCTTTATGAGCAGCGGTTACTTTTTTGCGACCATGCTTTTTTGCATACTCAAAAGCAAAGCGAACAATCTTTTCCGTTTGGGTAACCGAAATAGGCTTAATAGAAATACCAGAATCTTCTCGAATTGTTCCAGCGTTTTGTTCACGACAAAACTCTATAAGATCTTTGGCGCCTTGACTTCCCTTTTCGAATTCAATACCGGCGTATAAATCTTCTGAATTTTCTCTCACAATGACAAGATCAACGTCGCTATATCTTCCGCCTGCACCAGGAATTGAAACAACAGGACGCAAGCATACATTCAAATTTAGCGTTTTTCTTAGGGCAACATTGACGCTTCTAAAACCTGTTCCAACAGGAGTAGCAATAGGACCTTTGATAGCAACCTTGTTTTTCTTAACAGAAACAATAGTCTCTTCAGGAAGAGGAGTTCCGCCCTTTTCCATCTGAGAAGCACCCGCCTGAGCAATTTCCCATGAAATCTGTGCGCCCGAAGCTTCAACGACCTTTTGCATTGCAGCGGAAGTCTCTAAGCCAATACCGTCACCAGGAATAAGCGTTACTGTATGTGTTGACATTACAACCCCTTGATCAACTAAAACTATTTCAAATTGTCTATTACTTGCTGACTTCTTCTTTGCAAGGCTCCTTTGCCATGTTCTGCATCAAAAGAAACACGAGCCTTGAGACCTTCTTTAACCGAAGCGGAAAGCTTACCTTCGGCAAAAGAAATAAGAGCTACGAGCATCTCTTGATACTCAAAGTCACCGTGGTAGCACTGAATAGCTTCGTCGAGCAAAGGCCAGATTTTCTCTGATCGATTTTCAGTGGTAGAGCCTAATTTACAAAGGAAACGAAGTGCTGCAAGTCTAACCAAACCATTGTCTTCATCAAATAATGCCGTCTCAGCGCCTGCAAGCGCTTTGTCACAAGATCGCGACTCATAGGAGACAAGCGCGGTAAGAATATCAAGAGCTTCCCAACGAGTTTGAGCCTCTTCCCTATCAAGTGAATCGATAATGATATCAGTAAAAGGAAGTAAAATTTCAGGGTTAATCTTTGCAATTTGCGCAAACACAGAAGCGGCATCCTGCCTTGCTCTTCTTGATGAACCACTCAGTTCTTCTGCATATTTATTCAAGAGCTTTTCATCTTTAATAGCTTGCTCAGCTTGCTCTTTGATGTTTTCAGATTTTTCGCTCACTCGTATCCTCCGATCATAAGATCTATCACCAAAGTAATTTCTTTCAATACACAATTACCCTCTTTTATTATAAATGGAGCAAGAAACAATACGCTCTAAACGCCATTTACATCTACAAGAAATATAAAAAAACCCGCGAAAACGCGGGTTTTAAATACATACTCAGAAATAAGTTAAACGCTAGCTATGTAATTACTCTGCAACGCCATCATAATCACGAGTAATAGTACCATCAACAGGAACGCCAGGACCCATTGAAGAGGTAACAGTAACAGACTTAACGTATTTACCCTTTGCAGCTGCTGGCTTCATACGGATGATCTCATCAAAGATTGCGCCATAGTTTTGCGCTAACTGCTCAGCGGAGAAGCTACATTTACCAATAATAACGTGGCAGATGCCAAAGCGGTCTGCACGATACTCAACACGGCCACCCTTTAACTCTTTAATAGCCTTAGCGACGTCAGGAGTAACGGTGCCAAGTTTAGGGTTAGGCATAAGACCGCGGGTACCTAAGATCTTACCCAAACGACCTACTTTTGCCATTTGATCTGGGGTTGCAACGGTAGCATCAAAGTTGATATTGCCAGCCTGGATATCAGCAATGAGTTCGTCAGAGCCAACAATGTCAGCACCTGCTTCCTCTGCTGCCTTAGCTGCATCACCTTCGGCAAATACTGCAACGCGTACTGTCTTTCCGGAACCATTAGGAAGACTTACCGTACCGCGAAGTTGCTGATCAGCTTGACGAGTATCGATACCAAGACGTACATGCATCTCAACGGTTTCATCGAAGTTAGCAGAAGCAACCTCTTTTACCAAGGTAAGAGCCTCAAGTGGAGTGTAGAGTTTTTCTTTATCAATTTTTGCAACAGCTGCATCATATTTTTTAGACATGTAAAATCCTTTCGTGGTCATGACGAGTACGAAGACTCTGCCACTTTTGTTGTTTATTCAGCAGGAGTGTCTTCGCCCTGAAGAATTGCCTGGAGACGACGGGTCATCTGATATTCCTTCTTAGGAGCACGACCCTCGATGGTAACACCCATAGAACGAGCAGTACCAGCAACAATTTCCATAGCTGCCTCAATGGTATTTGCATTAAGGTCTGGCATTTTGATTTCAGCAATTTCGCGAAGTTGCTGTTCGTTCAATTCGCCAACCTTCTTGATCTGAGGAACACCAGATCCACTCTTAAGACCGAGTTTTTCTTTAATCAAGAAAGCAGCAGGTGGGGTCTTGCAGACAAAATCAAAGGTTTTGTCTTCGTAGATGGTAATTTCAACAGGAACAATGGTGCCAGACTGGTCTTGAGTTGCAGCGTTAAATGCCTGGCAGAACTGCATAATATTTACGCCCTGCGCACCAAGAGCAGGACCTACAGGAGGGGCAGGATTTGCTGCACCTGCAGGAATTTGGAGCTTAACAAAGCCCGTTACTTTTTTATCAGCCATCTCTGTGGTTCCTTTCGACTGAATATTCTTTAAACAATTGCTATATAAAGCGCGCAGTGAGAAGCCCTGTCCACACACAGGCACAAACACGCATTATGATCAAACTTAGATTTTGGCTACCTGATCAAAGGAAAGTTCTACTGGAGTTTCACGTCCAAAGATAGAAACAAGAACTTTAACTTTACCTGACTCAGGTGAAACCTCAGATACAACACCGTCAAACTCTGCAAGAGGACCTGATACAACCTTTACAGATTGACCAACTTCAATACTGGTAGAAGTCTTTTTAGGTGCTTCGTGAGCAGTACGTTTCATGATTTTATTGTACTCATCACGAGTAAGTGGAGCAGGATTTCCTTGACTACCAACAAAACCAGTAACACCTTGTGTGTTTCGTACTGCAGCCCAGCTACGGTCATCAAGTTCCATACGAACTAAAACATATCCAGGTAAAACCTTTTTCTCAGTTTCAACCCTACGACCGCCTTCTTTGATCTCCGTAACCGATTCTGTAGGAATTTCAATGGCAAAGACATTGTTCTCAAGGCCCATTGCTTCAATGCGATTTTCGAGATTTTTCTTTACCTTATTTTCGTATCCAGAATACGTATGCAGTACGTACCACTTTTTAGTCATGAACTACGCTCCCAAACTTGAAATAGCAAGCAAGATTGGGGTAACTACCCAATCGTCCAGAACAACAACAAATACACCAAAGAAAATCAAAGCAACAACGACAACACCACTCCACTGAAGTACTTCTTGCTTAGAAGGCCAAGTTACACGACGAAGCTCAGAGCGAACCTCTGAAAGAAAACCAAAACGGCGCTTTTTAGTCTTAGGTGCCTTTTTAGCTTCTTTTGTTTGCTTAGCGGGAGCCTTAGTTTCAGTGGAATCTTTCTTTCCAAAGAAACGCTTCTTAGGAGCCTCCTCCACTACAGGAGCAACATTGCTCTGCTCTGCTGCGCGTGCCTTTTTGGCTGCTCTATTAGCAGATGCCTTTGCTTTCTGAGTTTTTGACTTCTTTGCCATACAACTTCCTGCTCTGGAAATCCAATAGTCTATAACGCCAAACAAGCAGCCTCACGAGCTGCTTATTAACAAGCTGGCAGGCCAGGAGGGACTCGAACCCCCAACATGCGGTTTTGGAGACCGCCGCTCTACCAATTGGAGCTACTGGCCTATTTATTGCCTAATCTTAACGAGTTTCTTTGTGAAGAGTGTGATGACCACACCATTTACAATATTTTTTAAACTCAATACGATCAGGATTATTCTGCTTGTTCTTCTTGGTCGTATAATTGCGACGTTTGCACTCTGTGCAAGCCAATGTGACCAAAGTACGCATGAATTCTCCTTTATAATTTCTATTCGCATTGCTTGTTTTACACATGAACATGCGGACAATGGAGCCCGCATAAAACGGGCTCCACGTACATGTTTTAAATAATTTGAAGTTATTTGATGATCTTGGTTACGCGACCAGAACCAACGGTACGTCCACCTTCGCGGATAGCGAAGCGAAGACCCTCTTCCATAGCGATAGGATGGATGAGTTCACCACGAAGCTCAACATTATCGCCAGGCATAACCATTTCGGTGCCTTCTGGAAGGTGTGCAACACCAGTAACGTCGGTGGTGCGGAAGTAGAACTGAGGACGATAGCCATCGAAGAATGGGGTATGACGTCCGCCTTCTTCCTTGGTAAGGATGTAAACCTGACCCTCAAACTCAGTGTGAGGGGTTACGCTACCTGGCTTGCAGAGAACCTGACCACGAAGGATGTCTTCGCGCTTAATGCCACGAAGTAAGCAACCAATGTTGTCGCCAGCCTGTGCTTCGTCAAGCAACTTACGGAACATCTCAATACCGGTGCAAACAGTCTTGGTGGTATCTTTGATGCCAACGATTTCAAGTTCGTCGTTAACATGAAGAACGCCACGCTCAACACGACCAGTAGCAACAGTACCACGGCCGGTAATGGTCATGGTGTCCTCAACAGCCATCAAGAATGGCTTGTCAACGTCACGCTCTGGGGTAGGAATGAAGGTATCAACTGCCTCCATGAGCTCCCAGATCTTGTTCTGCCATTCTGCGTCGCCTTCGAGAGCTTTAAGAGCAGAACCGCGGATGATTGGAGTGTCATCTCCAGGGAAGTCGTAGCTAGAAAGAAGCTCACGAACTTCCATCTCAACGAGCTCGAGGAGCTCTTCGTCGTCAACCATATCGCATTTGTTAAGGAAAACAACGATGTAAGGAACGCCAACCTGGCGAGCCAAAAGGATGTGCTCACGAGTCTGAGCCATAGGACCGTCAGTAGCAGCGATTACGAGAATAGCGCCGTCCATCTGAGCAGCGCCAGTAATCATGTTCTTTACGTAGTCAGCGTGACCTGGGCAGTCAACGTGTGCGTAGTGACGGGAATCAGTTTCGTACTCGATGTGAGCGATAGAAATGGTAATACCACGTTCACGCTCTTCAGGAGCCTTATCGATATCTTCAAATGCAGTGAAGTCTGCGGTTGCAGAACCGTGAGAACCATCATTTGAAGAAAGAGTCTTAGAAATTGCTGCGGTAAGCGTAGTTTTACCATGGTCTACGTGACCAATAGTGCCAATGTTAACATGTGGCTTAGTACGCTCAAACTTTTCCTTAGCCATTTTTCCTCCTTAAAAGGGGTTCGCCTATTTCTAGGCAGGTTTTTATAAAAGTTAACTCACTAATAATAGTAAGCGAATAATTGGTAGCGGTGACTGGATTCGAACCAGTGACGCCACGGGTATGAACCGTGTGCTCTGACCACCTGAGCTACACCGCCAAATGGAGCCCACAACCGGACTTGAACCGGTGACCTCTTCGTTACCAACGAAGTGCTCTACCGACTGAGCTATATGGGCAAACTGGTGGGAGTGCAAGGATTCGAACCTTGGAAGGCTGAGCCAACGGATTTACAGTCCGTCCCATTTGACCGCTCTGGAACACTCCCATATCGCTTGTTTCATGTGTAATTTTCAAGCTGCCACCTGCTTGGAGTGATTGTTTCGCTTCAAGCAAGCAAGAGGATAATACGCTATGAAGTCGTTCGTGTCAACGCTTTACACGCCACCGAGCGTGTCCATTCATAAATTTCCCAAAATATTTCTAAGCATTTTAACAAAACCCCAGGTAAACACAAAAATTTAATTTTTGCTTTTTTATGAATTAAGCCCCTCTTATTGGCTAAAAGAGAGGCTTAAAACAAAATGATTAAAAAAATATTTTTCGGTAAATGAAACTAAAATATTTTCAACTTTATACTCTGTATTAAAGATATTGCAAGACAATCAAGCATTACCCTGTTTCATTCATCTACTAATTAATCTGAAACCTTATGTAGGGCGCACTTGCATATCGTCAACAATTATTTCACGTGCTTGTTAATTAATACGCGGTCTCATTAAGTAAGTAGCCCTAATAGACAAACAACCACATTGAGCAAGAGATCTTAATAGACAGCAAACCATACTGAGTAAGTGGCCTTATTGAACAAGCAACTTTAGCATGCAAACTTATTGATCTTTTGGACGGTTAACTAGCGGGTTTTGCGCCAACAAGCAACTATATTGAGCATGCAATCTTATTGTTATAGGAGCTTTGTTGGACAATCACCATTAACAATCAGCATCCATATAGCTATCAAATTCGTCAGTTATTTCCTTAGACGGAGCTTTAGTAAGAAGCGAAACCACCACGATTGCAATAAGGCTAAGAATAAAGGCTGGCAGGAGCTCATAGATGGCAAATATTCCACCTAAGGGCTTAATGAATGTATTCCATATCAAAACGGTTGCTGCGCCAACAATCATGCCTGAAACCGCGCCAGGAAGGTTAATGCGTCGCCAATACAAGCTGAGAAGCATCAAAGGACCAAACGAGGCACCAAATCCTGCCCACGCATAGGACACAACCTTAAAGATTGAAGAGTTTTCGTCCATTGCGATCACGATGCCAAACAAAAGAACTACTACCAGCGTTATGCGCGCCACAATCATTACTTGTGCATCAGTGGCATTCTTTTTTATCAAACCTCTGAAGATATTTTCTGCTACTGCTGAACCAGAAATTAACAAATAAGAAGAAGAGGAAGACATAGAGGCAGCAAAAATGCCCGAAACAACAAGGCCACACATAAATGAAGGCAAGATTAATTCCGAAAGGACGATAAAGATATTTTCAGCGCTTGCCTGGGTAAGAAAATAAGTTGGAATAACGGCGCGCCCAACCAAACCAATACATACCGCTGCACTAAGTGAAACAACAACCCAAACCGTAGCAATAATACGAGCCTTTTTAATTTGGTTAGAATGACTCACGCTCATGAATCGAACAAGCACCTGAGGCATACCAAAATAACCAAGACCCCACACCAAGCCTGAAACAATAGTAATTGCACCATAATCAAGCGCAGCGCCGAACAAAGGCGATCCATCTTGTATCACCTGCTGACCTTGCGCATCTACTATAGGATTGGCAATTTCTGTTCCTGATAAAAAGCCTGGGATTGACTGAAGGAAAGCAACGGTATTATCAACGCCACCAGCTGATGCAACTGAGCCCACAAATACAATCACCAGAGCGCAAATCATAATTGAACCCTGAATGAGGTCAGTAGTGCATACTGAAAGATAACCACCAACAAAGGTGTAAAGAAAAACGATCAAGGCACCCAAGATCATCATGGTTGCATAATCAAGACCAAAGAGCGTAGCAAAAAGCTTTCCGCATGTAACGAAACAACTGCCTACATATATACAGAAGAAAAGAAGAATAATGAATGCAGAAATGGTCATGAGGATGTTTTTCTTATCATGAAAACGATTCGAAAAGAAATCTGGCAACGTGATTGAATTGTTTGCAACTTCTGAATATTTGCGAAGTCGCTTTGCAACAAATTTCCAATTGAGATACGTACCAATAGCAAGGCCAATAGCCGTCCACATTGCATCAGAAGCACCGGTAAAATAAGCAACACCGGGAAGGCCCATCAGAAGCCATCCAGACATATCTGATGCCTCTGCCGACAACGCTGTTAACCAAGGGCCAAGCTTTCTTCCTCCGAGAAAGTAATTCTCGGTAGATTGATTAGAGCGTTTTGCGTATACAAATCCAATAATTACTACCACAATAAAGTAGAGCAACATTGCAAAGAGTACCCAAAAGTCATTAGTAACCATTTAAATCTCTTTTCACTTTTCTTGAAGCTTTTCGTTTGAACATAAGCAGGTCGGATTATACTTAATAAGTCACGCTGCCTTGAGCACTTTCGCGTGATAGAGCAAAATATGAAAGGAAAAGGTATGTCAACATATGACGAAATGACCAAAGATGAGCTCTTAACTCTTAAAGAAGCTCTCACCGAGGAATATAAAACCTATTGCGCAAAGGGACTTTCACTCAATATGGCACGTGGCAAGCCTGCATCAAATCAGCTTGATTTGAGCATGGGATTGCTTGATATCCTCCCCGCTTCTGAGGAATGCAAGAGTGCGGATGGTACTGACATTAGAAACTACGGTATAGTTGACGGCCTCCCTGAAGCAAAACAGCTCATGGCTTCTATGCTTGATGACAAAGCAGAAAATACCATCGTTTTTGGCAACTCAAGCCTCAATATTATGTATGACACCATTATGCGTTGCTGGGTTTTTGGCACTCTTGGAAGCCCTGCTTGGAGCACGCTTGATAAGGTCAAATTCATCTGCCCTGTTCCCGGATATGACCGCCATTTTGGCGTAACCGAAGAATTCGGTATTGAAATGGTTACGGTTCCTATGACCGAAGACGGTCCTGATATGGACGCGGTAGAAGAATTGGTAGCCAATGATTCTTCCTTCAAAGGAATTTGGTGTGTACCTAAGTATTCAAATCCTGGTGGCGTAACTTATAGCGATGAAACCGTAGAGCGCCTTGCTTCTATGAAATGCGCTGCTGAAGATTTCCGTATTTTCTGGGATAACGCTTATGCTGTGCATCATCTTTTCGATGACGCGTCCGAGCAGGATCAGCTCCTTGATATTGCACAAGCATGCGAAAAAGCAGGTAATCCAAACCGCTACTTCAAATTTGCTTCAACTTCTAAAGTAACCTTCCCTGGTGCTGGTGTTGCAGCAATGGCAGCAAGCGCTGACAATATTGCTGAAATTAAAAAGCGCATGGGTGTTCAGACTATTGGTCACGACAAGCTTAATCAGCTTCGTCATGTTCGCTTCTTGAAAGATGCTGAAGGTATCGCTGCTCATATGGCAAAACACGCTGAGATTCTTCGTCCAAAGTTTGCTCTGGTAGTCAAGATGCTCGAAGAAGGACTTGCCGGTACGGGATGCGGTTCTTGGAGTAACCCCCGCGGTGGATACTTTGTTTCCTTTAATGCAATGGAAGGTTGTGCAAAGCGTATTGTAGCCTTAGCGAAAGAAGCAGGGGTTACCATGACCGGCGCCGGTGCTACCTATCCTTACAAAAACGATCCTAAAGATTCCAACATTCGTATTGCTCCAACGCTTCCTCCTCTAGAGGAACTCGAAGAAGCTATCAAAGTTTTTGTATGCTGTGTTAAGTTGGCAAGCGTAGAAAAA
>CAVABR010000030.1:0-6258 GCA_963586955.1 bacterium | reverse complement strand
CCAGAAATTCAACCCGCAAGCATTTTGTTTGCGGGTTTTTTGTTTGTATTTTGCAAGGTACGCTTATAATCCATGCGAGCCTTATATGCTAAATCTTATAGCTCCGAACTAGATTCAGGATTGCTTGCAAGCGGTCTAGAGTATGCACGAATCACGTAAAACAGGACGAAGAAACAAAGGATTTAAGACGCTTCTACTTATAACTCACGCTTCTTCTTACAAATCACTGATAACAAGGTCATCTTTATGTCGCAAATGCAGAACACTAGAATTAAAGCTTCCGATGTCGCTCACAAAACAAATTCCGAAGCAAATCCTGTAACAGAAACAACTACCCAATCTGTTGCAATGGATTCCGCTATATATAAAGAACCAAACCAGATACCAGACAAAAAACTGCAACCAATTCCGCTTATTCTTACCGGTATATGTCTTGTTGCTTTTATGTTTATTGCTGTTTCTGTTACAACAAAAGCAAGCTGGGTTCTTCCCTTCAATGAAGCAGTTGCCACGCTAATTCAATCATTGAGAAATGACAACCTTGACCCCATTGTCATAAGTTTCACTCAATTGGGAAATTTCAAAGCGCTTACCGTAATAAATATTGCTATTTTTGCTCTCTATGCGCTCAGAAGAAACTGGCGTGAACTTATTATTGTGTTCCTTGTTGTGATTGTGTCGTTATTAATTACCCAGTTCATCAAAAATGGTGTTGCAAACCTCAGACCAGATGGATGGCTGGTAGATCCGGGGGATTTTTATTCGTTTCCTTCGGGGCATTCTTGTAATTTTGTTGTAACGTGTGGAATTTTAGCGTGCTTTGTATTTGGCTTAGTAAAAGACAAAAACCTACCTAAAACCATAAATGTGGTAGTAGGCGTATTATGCGTTCTTTGCCCACTTTTATTGGGAATTTCTCGTCTCTACGTTAGCGTACACTGGTGTACTGACGTTTTAGCAGGATGGCTTTTGGGGCTCATCTTTATCATTCCAACCCTTGCTTATTTTTTGCGCAAGCATCCACATGTTAGCTCGGTAGCAAAATCTCATTAGCTACCTCACCTTAGATCTCCTTCATTTGTTTAGGATCTACATCATTTAGGATCAAATAATGTAGATAGATCATAAATGCCGAAGATGCGGAAAAGATTCTATTTTTACCCTTTTGTCTCCAGAAAGTTTCCTAAAATTGTACTGAGAGGTGTAGATATGATTTCTGTTTTGTTTGTTTGTCATGGCAATATTTGTCGTTCCCCTATGGCCGAATTCGTTATGAAGGATAAAGTCTCACGTGCAGGGCTGGCAGATCAGATTCATATAGAGTCAGCCGCTATGCATACCGACGAAATAGGAAGTGACACCCACTACGGCACAAAAAAGCTTCTAGACCGTTATGACATTCCCTACGAACCACGCGCAGCGCGTCTTACTAACAAGAAAGACTACGCGCGCTTTGACTATATCATTGGCATGGATTCGTACAATTTGCGCGACATGCAACGCCTTTTCCACAACGATCCTGACCAAAAACTGAGCCTGTTGATGGATTGGGTTGGAATATCGCGCGACGTGGCAGATCCCTGGTATACCGGAGACTTCGAAACCACCTATGAGGATGTTGATGCGGGGTGCACTGCCCTTTTGGAACACCTAAAGCGTGGCTTGGCTGGGCGCTAACGCTCACAACCGCTTTGACAGCACATAGCAAAAATGAATCTTAGGATTACGCGAAAAATCTTCCGGAATGGTTTCCGCGGTTATATCCTTCACCTCTAAATCAAGCGATTCAACTGCTTCTACATCCAGCTTGAACGAGCGCAAGTTTCCGGAAAACACAATGACGCCTTCGCGTTCTAAAAGCGCAGAAACATCTTTGAGAAGTTCCAGGTAGTCACGCTGAATATCCCATGTGCGATCTCCCATGGTTTTAGAATTGGAAAACGTGGGAGGATCCAAAAATACCAGATCATACCGATCGCCATTTGCTTGCGCCTTCTTTATCCAAGTAAGCACATCCGCGCGAACGAATACATGCGAAGCACCTTTAAGACCCGCGCGTTGCATATTTCGCTTAGCCCAATCTAAGTAGGTTTGGCTCATGTCAACCGTGGTGGTAGAAAGAGCACCTCCCTGCCCTGCGTACACGGAAGCCGTACCCGTGTAAGCAAACAGATTCAAGAAGCGCTTGCCTTGCGCCATTTTTCCTACTAAAGCGCGCGTGATGCGGTGGTCTAAGAATAAACCGGTATCCAAATAACCGGACAGGTCAAGCTCAAAAGGATATCCTTGCTCTCTTACAATGATTTGATTCGAAGAATGCTCATCCTTGAAATATTGCGAGCCACCCTTTGCCTGTTTGCGAACGCGGGTAAATAGCTGATCATGAGGAATTTCAAACATTGCTTCAGCTACGATGCAGGCATCTTTGAACCTTCGCATTGCTTTTTGTGGGTCAATTTCTTTAGGCGCCTGATATTCGGTAATTAGAAGGAACAAACTATTGGTTTCGTCTTCATAAAAGCAATCAACAGCCACCGCATAATCGGGCAAATCAGCGTCATAAACACGATAGGCTGAAATGTCATTTTTCTTGGCCCACTTACGGCGCGTTTTTGCCATCTTACGCAAGCGATGAGCGAATTGCAAAGCATGGTCGGAGGAAACTTCAACCGTGACTTCTTTTCCTTCAAGCGAAACAAAAGAAGCTTCTTGCATGAATGAACTTCCCAGCGTATAGCGCCTTATGCTTGTCTCAAGAGAGCCGTTAAAAACTGACAAAGAATCGCATGCATCAAAACCAAGAGAAGAATCGAAAGTTTTGTCAGGCGTGATGGCAACCATGATCCAGTTTTCAGTCAAAGGACGCAGGCCTTGCTTAAGCTTTTCATAAAAAGTATCAAGACCACCGCCTGAAAGCAGACGAACACCATAGGGCGGATTCATGGCAATAAAACCCTTGCTATCAGGTGAAATATTAAATTGCTTGAGGGTTTGAACAAGATCTGCACAATCGGCTTGGACAAAATGAAGATATTTAGAAAGGCCAAGACGCTTGGCGTTTTCCTTTGCTATTTCTATAGCCAAAGGGTCAATATCGGCACCAATAAAAGTTGGAATATGTTCAAGACCTGCTTCGAATCGCTCGTCTGCTTCTGCAAGAAGATCTTCGAAAGATTCCGCATCAAAATCTGCGCAACCTTCAAAGCCCCAATAGTCGCGTGACAAGCCAGGAGCGCGGTCGGTTGCCATCATGACCGCTTCAAAGACCAGCGTTCCGCTCCCGCAAACCGGATCTACAAAAACAGGGGTTTGAGGCTTTGATTTGCTACCCTGCTCATCAGGGCGACTCTCAGGGTTGGGCGCAGTGCCCTGTTCGTTATGCAACCTACGAGCATCATAGGCTTCCCTTTTGACACTAGCCGGTTTTGTCATTTTAAAGTTATTGAGGCCGCCTTGCGTGCGGGCTTGGTTTTGCGCTGGCAATGCTATCTCAGAGTTACTGCAGTCGCCCTGGGTGCGAGTTTGACCTTGACGCTTAGAACTTCCGCAAGCAAGCCTTCGCCAGCCACCCCACTCCAACATGGCAGCCGCAAGCGCTTCCTTAAGGGGCGCCTCGACGCTCTGGCCTTGTGCGCGATACCCTCTTCGATGAAGCGACTCCCCTGCATAATCAAGCGAAATCGTAGCCTTATTGCCATGGATAGAGACCCAAATAGGGACATCTGGCCGGTGCGCACAGACATCGGGGCGCTCACCATTCATGACACGCAATCTGTCGCAAATAGCATCCTTGACTTTAAGCGCTACAAACTGTGTATTGCGAAGCGCCTTGTTCGTTCCTCGGGCAGAAACCGCAATAGTTGAGCCCGGCGCAATGTAGGTTTCCCACTTAAGGGCGCGCACGCCTTCGTAGAGTGCATCCGCATCGTGAGCATCAATGCGCTCCAAGACGCGTGTCACGCGCGATGCCAAACGAGACCACAAGCAAACCTTGTAACCCTGCGCTTTGTTACCAAAAAACACCACACCACCTTTTAGGGGACGCACACGCAAGGCCTTCAGCTGAAACTTAAGCTCGTTAGCAAGCAAGCGTTCGAAACCCTTAGGGCATGTAGCAAAGTATTCGTAAAGAATATCCGCGTCAGTTGATTCAGCAGAGGACTCAATCAAGCCAGATTCCTGTTTTTCAGATGCGCCTTTGTAAGGTGCGCCCATAACAACTCCTTAAAAACAAACACGCCAACCAAGCTCGACAAAACAAGGCTTGGCTGGCGTAAAAAACGAAAGCACTAAAGATTAGTCTTCCAGATAATCTTTCAACTTCTGTGAGCGAGAAGGATGACGCAACTTAGCAAGCGTCTTTGACTCAATCTGGCGAATACGCTCACGGGTAACACCAAATTCACGTCCAACTTCTTCAAGCGTACGAGGATGCCCATCTTCAAGACCAAAACGAAGCGAAATAACTTTGCGCTCACGCTCTGCAAGACCTTCGAGCGTTTTGCCCAACTGCTCTTGCAACATTGAGAAACTTGCAGCATCAGGAGGAACAACCGCAGCATCGTCTTCGATGAAGTCACCCAACTGTGAATCTTCCTCTTCGCCAATAGGCGTCTCAAGGCTCACGGGTTCTTGCGAGATCTTTTGAATCTCACGAACGCGCTCAGGAGTGAGGTCCATTTCCTCTGCTATCTCTTCAGGGGTTGGTTCACGACCGAGCGATTGCAAAAGCTGACGCTGAATGCGAACCAGCTTGTTGATAGTCTCAACCATATGAACAGGAATACGAATGGTACGCGCCTGATCAGCAATAGCACGCGTGATTGCCTGGCGAATCCACCACGTAGCATAGGTGGAAAACTTAAAGCCCTTGGTATAGTCAAACTTTTCAACTGCACGAATAAGACCAAGATTGCCTTCCTGAATCAGATCCAAGAAAAGCATTCCGCGTCCCACATAGCGCTTTGCAATAGAAACAACCAAGCGAAGGTTTGCCTCGATCAGCTGTTGCTTCGCATCAAGACCCACCTGCTCAATGCGCGTAATACGTCTGCGCTCACGACGAGTGAGTTCCGTTCCTTCTTCTTCAGCCTTATCAAGCGTCTCGGTTGCCTCAACGCCTGCCTCGATCTTCATTGCCAAGTCAATTTCTTCGGCAGCAGTAAGAAGAGAAACGCGACCAATCTCTTTCAAGTACATACGAACCGGATCCCCGGTGAGCATAGTTACCGAAGTATCAGCTGCATGCTTGCGCGTGCGCGTAGCGCTACGAGTAGATTTAGCCTTGCTTGAAACTTTAGGAACCGTGATTTCGGTTGTTGCTTTAAGCTCTTCCTCAGGAATTCCTTCCAAAAGAGCATCATCAGAAAGCGAAGCTTCGTCTTGAGCCTCATCAGCATCTGATGCATCGTCATGCACCGTTGGAACCTCATCAGTTTCTAAGATGTCATGCTGATCGTTAAATTCATCTTCTTCAGGAAGCTCCTGCTTCTTTTCAGAAGAAGCTTTTTTGGTAGCAGTTTTTGTTGTTTTCTTAGTTGCTTTACTTGCCGTGGAAGCTTCTTTAGTAGTTGCTTTTTTAGCAGTGGTTTTTTTAGCAGTCCCGCTCTTTTTAGCGGTAGACTTTGTAGTAGTTTTCGTACTAGATGCACCCTTTTCGGCGGATTTCGATGTAGTTTTTGCAGAAGTCTTTTTTGCACTTGTTGCTTTTTTTGTTTTCTTTTCTTCTGCTTCAATCGATTGCGCGTCGGAAGTGGACGATGTAGAGGAGGCTTTTGCCACGTTGGTTCCTTTCCATTCGTCTTTACAACATACTCTAAAGGTATTTAGAGACATCGAAACATTATATACCAGAACAAGATATTATACATAACTTTTTATTAAATACAAATTTTGCTTTCTTGTTACCTCTCCACCGCTCTCAGGTTTTGATTAGCGCCCTACCTACTTTGCTTACAAGACAAATCAGAAAGGGGTAAGCTCGAAGTCACCCGTGCTCCTACCATTCGTTTGCGCTTATGCAAGCTTTGGCGTTCATGCCATTCTAATTTTGCAGTAACGACGCCTTTAATTGCGTGCATGTAGCGCAAGCTCATTATGCGTCGCACTGCAACGTTCCATTTTTTACGGATCGCTTCGCTCGGTGTGTGGGTCGAAAACGATTGAAGCCTGAGACCTATACAGTGAGCGAAGCGATCAAGAGTAAGTTTGAAAACGCTGAGTGCTTCTCGTCTTAACCGTTCCTGATTTGCCCCTAAA
>CAVABR010000029.1:0-11548 GCA_963586955.1 bacterium | reverse complement strand
TATTAGGCCATAATCTTGCGGAACAGTGCCACAATGTCTTCGTGACTTGCATCACGAGGATTACCCGGGAAGCAAGCATCAGCAGCTGCGTCACGCGCGAGTTGCTCAAGGTCTTCCTCTACTAGGCCTGCGCAAGTCTTAGGAATCTCAACGTCTTCTGAAAGTTGAGAAACCGCCTGAATTGCCGCATCAGCTGCCTCAGAGGTAGACATGCCCTTTGTATCAACGCCCATAGCAGTAGCAACGCGGGCAAGACGCTCTTCAGATACTGGCTTGTTGAATTCCATTGAGATAGGCAAAAGCATTGCGCACGCAACACCATGAGGTGTGTCGTAGTGAGCTGAAAGCGTATGTGCCATAGCGTGATCAATACCAAGCCCCACATTGGAAAAGCCCATACCGGCAATGTATTGAGCAAGCGCCATGCCTTCCCTGCCACTTGCAGGGTTTCCACTCTTAGCTTCTGCAACCGAATCACGCAAGTTCTTAGCAATGAGCTCTATAGCCTTCAGGTGGAACATATCGGAAAGTTCCCACGCGCCTTGGGTGAGATAGCCCTCAATAGCATGAGTAAGCGCATCCATTCCGGTTGCAGCAGTTAGACTTGCCGGCATAGAAGCCATCATGTCAGGATCTACCACTGCTACATCAGGGATGTCATTCACGTCAACACATACAAACTTGCGAACCTTTTCAGGGTCAGTAACAACATAATTGATGGTTACCTCTGCTGCTGTGCCTGCAGTAGTAGGAACCGCAATGGTAAACGTAGCGTGGTTTTTAGTTTCTGCCACACCTTCGAGTGAAACCACATCGGCAAACTCTGGGTTCTCGGCGATGATACCAATCGCTTTTGCGGTATCCATAGCAGACCCGCCACCAACGGCAACAATAGCGTCAGCGCATGACCCCTTAAAGGCTTCCACGCCATCGGTTACATTTTTGATGGTTGGATTAGCCTTGATGTTGTTGAACAAGCACCAAGCAATACCCGCAGCATCAAGCTCATCTGTCACCTTTGAAGTAACGCCAAACTTAACAAGGTCTGGGTCAGAGCAAACAAAAACCTTTTTGAATCCGCGCCTTTGAATTTCCCCTGGAATTTCTTTGATAGCACCTGCGCCATGATAAGAAATATTATTGAGAACAAAACGATTAACTGCCATGATACGGCCCCCTCTATAGATCTGTTTTCAAATTTAGAACTGGGAAAAGTTCTAAAAATCCCCTTAACACCAGTTTAGCGCAAAATTTGAAAACCGAAATCTACTTTGAGGTACTATCTTCGTCTTCTTTGATATCTCTCGTAGCTTCGCGCTGTTCTTCTCTAAAACGAGCCGAATCTGCTTTCTCTTGTGCAGTTGCTCGACGCTTCTTTTCGGGCTTATTAACCACAATCTGCGGGAAGGGCATGGCAATGTCGTATTTATCGAAGAGCAATTTAAGTTCACGATTCATATCGCGCTCAACCTGACCACGATCATTTTCAGAACACTGAACTACCACGCGAATGTTAACACTACTCTCTCCCAGCGAAACAACACCCTTATAGAAAGGACCGTCGATAATAGCAGGGATAGATTCGCGAATCTTAGGCAACTCATCAGCCAAAATAGCCTCAACTCGCTCAAGCGATTCGCTGTATTCAATTCCAACATCAATCGAAGAATACGAAGTTTGCTTGGTCATATTGATGACATCGCTGACATTTGAGTTGCGAATAACCTTGATGTTTTGCGAGCCGTTCATAACCTTGGTAGTACGTACGCCAATTTCAACAACCGTGCCACACCAGGTGCCAACTTGAATAATGTCGCCAACGCGGAATTCGCCTTCGAAAATAATGAACAAGCCAGACAAAATATCCGAAACAAGTTCTTTAGCACCAAGCGAAATAGCAATGGACAAAATGCCCGCAGATGCCAAAAGCGTGGTAGTGTCAACACCAAGCAAAGCCAAGCAGTAGTACACCACGCCAATGATAGTTGCATACTTGATGAAGCTACCCAGCAATCGGCATACTGTCTCACCGCGCGAACCCATGGCGCCTGCCAAAAGTTGCAAGATCTTCTGGATAACAATCGCTGCCGTCATAGCAACACAGGCTGTCATAATGCTTGCGGTGAGCGCGAAGATATTAAGCCCACGTTCCCAATTTCCGCCCAAAATGTAGGAGAAAATGGAGTTCTGTCCGAATATCTGATCACGGAACAACACTGCCACAAAAACAGCCAAAACCGAAACCGCAGCCATAAACTTCATAACGCTGGCCACTTTTTGCTCCGGCGTTTTTTCGTTCCATTTGAACGTGCCATGCATAAGCCAACGACTTGCCACCGATTCGGTTTTCACTTTTCTGCCATCAGGGGTTGAAATATCGAAATAGCGCGCATGTGGGTCTTGCTCTGTCGCTGTGGCATAGGGAGCATTTCTGCGCTCGAAAGCAACAATCACAAAGATGAGAAGCTGACAAATAAGCGCGATTATGGCCGTAGCAAGCGTCAGTGGACCACGCGCAGCCATAAGCTCGCCTTCAGGACCTGCAACATAGAGATAGTAATCCCCCTGCTCAGCAGACGCTGCATAGTAAGTTTTTCCGTTAATAGTGAGGTAGTCACTATAACCATCTTTGATCTGCTTTTCAGTCATGCCATAATCAAGCGCGCTCTTACCTTGGAGTTTGCTATCAGGGTAATAGGCAAAGGTTTTGTCGCTCTTGTTGATAGCAAAGGCAAACCCTTCTGAGCCAACCTTTACTCCGTCAAGCACCTTGTCAATCTTTACGCTATCAATAAGGTTTTCCAAACGGCTGGGGCGGACGTTAATCTGCACAAACCCATTTGCCTTTCCGCTGGAATCCTTAAGAGAAACGCCGATATACTGACGTAAATCGCCTGAAATTTCGTCCGTACGTGCGTCTTGTACTACATGATCAACACCCTGCAATAACTTCCTGAATTCATACGAGCTGTCCTTGGGGTCAGTACTTAATGTGTAGCTAGAATACGAAGAATTTGTTGCCGTCATAGCACCTGATGCATTGAATACATCAACATATTGAACCTGCAAAACGTCAGCGAGCTTCTGCAAGTCACTATGGTTAGCAAGTTCTGGATTGCGATCTAAGACATAGGCTGCAACCTGGGTCTTATCCAAGTAATATTCGCTGTACTGCGCTTGCAAAGATTTTTCTCTGTCTTCGGTAGTTTGAATGGTTTGAGAAAGTTGCTTAACACGATCATTGTTAGTAACCGATTCAGAAGAAAGCGCAAAAAGCGTTTGCATGTAAAACGCAATGGCCACAATAGCCACAAATCCTACAAACGAAAGAATGGCGCCCTTTCGCGCAACTCCCCTGTTTAGGCGCAACGAACCCATAGGGATAAAGTCTTCTTCTGTATTGCCACGGCGCTCTTCGTCATGAAGCACGCAAATACCATAGAGCACCACCATGGCCATTACCACGAAGAAGGCAAACACAATAACGCCCGTTGTCACACTGCGCGCTGAAGAAATATCACTTTCAGGAACGGCAGAGATGTAGTACATGTCATCAATCTTAGTGACATTGCAATAGCTGTTAGCCTTGTTGACGCTAGCCCAGAAGAAGGCACCGTCCTCTAGCTTAGTAACGTCAAAACCTTCCTGCAAAATATCTGCGCCAATCAGATTTGAATTGGGATGATACTGAATGGTGTAGTCCTTGGCTGAAACAGCAAACATATACCCGCTTTGACCAATAGTGATATTTTTAAGCACCGCCTCGGTAGAGCCTGAGTCTTTAATCCACTGATTAAGTTCTTCGGGGTTTTGTTCGATAACTACCATAGTGTCATCGTCGATGCGCGCTGAATAGTAACGGTCATGCCAGTTTTGCGAATCAAGGTCAACAATAACGGCATCCGATGCTTTCTTGGTATCAAAAACCGCGCGCAATCTGTTAAAGCGTGAAGACGAAAAATCGGCCTTGGAATCTTGAGCCTGAGCGACTACTTTGCCACTTCGATCAACTACTAAAACATTATCAACCTCAAGCAAGTCCTTATATTCAAGCATCTTTGAATTGGTTGCTTCATAGCCCGCTTTATTGTTGGCAATATAAGAAACGCTTTCTGCCTTAGATTGATACAGCGCATCATAGGTCTTGGTATTCTGTTCCGTCTCTTCAGAAGCTTGTTTGAGCAGGTCGGGCAAGTCTTGCGCTTCCTGCTTCATTTCCTGAGTGTAGTTTTCTAAAGAAAGGTTGTTCTGCATGGTTGAAATGCAGATACCCATTGCAATCATGCCTGCCACAACAATGGCAACCAAAATAGCTACTTTAATTTTTAATCGTTTTGACATAGGTGTTGGCATATATATCTCCGCTAATCCCACTTATCAATCAAGGAGGCAATAGTGCCGTCATCGATCATGTTCTGAATAGTTTGAGCCACCGGCTGAGAAGGATCTGAGTCTTTTTGCGTGGCTACGCCATAGCGCTGAGCCTGGCTATTGTAAGAAATGAGAAGACGATTATCCTGCATGAACGTTTTTGCAATAGCGCCATCCAGGTATACCGCATCAATCTTTCCTGCCTCAAGCGCTTCGGAAAGTTCGGTATATGAAGAGAGCTGAACCAGATGGAAATTGTCATAGGTCACATTGGTGTTATCAGTATTTGCCGAAAGCGCCTTGCCGTTCGTTTTGCCCTCTTTGGTAAGTTGCTCTATGAGCTGAGGCGCAGCATTTGAGCCTGACAAAGTACCAACAGTCTTTCCTTTCAAGGCGTCTATGTTTTCAATCATGGAGCTTTTCTCTACCATAAGCACCATGCTGTCTTCGTAATAAGCAGGAGAAAAGTCAAAGTTTTTGAGCCTAGAATCAGAAATGGAATAGCAAGCAACCAGACAGTCAACCGAACCACCCTTCAAGATTTCTTTTCTGTCATCAGGCAAAACGGTGGTGTACTCTACGTTTTTATAGCCCAGGCGATTAGCAAGCTCTTGCGCGATATCAATTTCTAAGCCGTAATATTTTTTGGTGGTGTTGTTGTAGTAGCCAAAGCCCACCACATCCCCGCGCACGCCTACCCGCAAGGTGTCGTCTCCTGTTGGGGTGGAACTCTTACCTGAACAGCCTGCTAGACTAAAACAAGAGGCAATCAGCAGAATTCCCGCAAGCAAAACTGCCAACAGAACCTTCCGCATCTTTATGTTGGTTTTTGCCATATCCTGTTCCTTTATATCCTCAATGCTTTTCATGTTCTTAAATCTTTAAAAACACTCTAAACGTTTTTTTGTTAAAAATTTCGAAAGTTTGCTGTTAAACCGGCCTTTATTCTACGTATTTGTAACTTCTATCGTAATCAGAGGCCAAAATTAGCTTCTTTTCTGATACAGTTTTATCACATCAAATAAACTACAACAGCAGAACAACAAAAAAGTGAATCGCAATTATTAGCTAGTGGCACAGGGAAAGAATGGCTGAGCGCTTACACCTATGAACATCAATCAGGTTAAATACTTTGTTTCAGTATTCGAATTGGGAAGCTTCTCAAAAGCAGCAAAAGAGCAATTCGTCACGGTTCAAGCCATCTCGAAATCCATCAATGACCTTGAGCGCGAAACAGGGCTTACGTTTTTCGAACGCTCAAGCCAAGGTGTTTTCCCCACTTCTATTGGAAAAGCTTTTTACCAAAAGGCAAAAACAGTTCTTAGCGCCTTTGAAGAGCTTGAGGCATTTTCGGAAAAAGACGCAATACCTGAAACTGAATTACCCTTTCGCGTTGCTCTCTGTGCGCCAAAGTTTAATCAATATGAAGAGTTTTGCCAGGCACTTGCCATTTTTGTTGAGCACAGTCTTGGCTTTAAAATTGAGCTAAGCATCATTAATCCCGATCTAGCTCAAGAAGCCCTTGACACCAAGCGCGTTGATGCGCTGGCAACCATTGGTACCTATGAGCATAAAGATGTTGAATGCGTTTCTATTGGAACGCTTCCTACCGGCATTATCATATCCCCCAACCATCCCCTTGCTGACAAAGCTCTGATTTACAAAGAGGATCTTAAGGAATTTCCGGTAGCAATGTCTCCGAGCCTTGATGGCTTTAATAATTCGATCTTGATCAATTATCGTGACAATAATATGGTAGGCGAAATTCGCCATATTGAATCCCAGGACGAAATTCCGCGCTTTCTAAAAGAAGATAAGGGCTATTATTTCTCGGCAATTGTTTCCCAATTAAAAGAACCAAGACCCGAAGCGCTTCTTAAGCCTATTGATCCTAAAGACGCAATAGATATACCGATATGCTTTGTTTCGCTTGCTAAAGGAAGAACTATCAAACATACCATGATTGAAAACTTCCTCATTCAAGCAGTAAATCTAGCCAAAAGTTAATAAGAACCTGGGTTTTTACTCTGCGCAAAAAAGGGCGCCAGCTTTGTGCTGACGCCCTTAATTTTCTGTATGCAAATACGCACATGCGCTTCATATGCTTGTATTTGTTTATACCTGCTTATGCTTGTTCATAGCTTATGTACAAAGCGCAATCAGCCAAGCCAAACTTACGCATAAGCACGACCAGTCAAGCTGACTTCGCAAACGTTATTTCACCTTAAAGAAGCGATACAAAACAGCAGCAAGTGCGCCACCTACCAAAGGAGCCACAATGAATACCCAAACCTGGGATAGCGCAACACTATCGCCAAAGAAGGACATAAACAATGCAGGACCAAAGCTACGAGCTGGGTTTACGGAAGTTCCCGTCAAAGCAATACCAAAAAGGTGAACAAAAACAAGGGAAAGACCGATGATCAAGCCAGCATAAGGAGCAGTTTTCTCGTTGTCGGTAGAACCCAAAACAGCCATAACGAAAACGCAGGTCAAAATAATCTCAACCAATACTGCGCCAGCCATGGAAAGATTTACTGAGCTGCGCAAATCAAAGCCATTGCAACCAAGACCGGTATCAACAACCGAAAGACCAGAACAAGAGATAATCAGTACAAGCGCAGCCGCTGCAACAATACCTCCGATGAACTGAGCAACCCAGTAACCAATAAGATCTTTGCCAGAAAGACGCTTATCCAAGAACAAACCAAGCGATACCGCTGGGTTAATATGGCAACCAGAAACGTTACCAATAACAAATGCCATACATACGATAGAAAGACCGAATGCAAGCGCAATGCCAACCGTGCCTAAAACGCTTCCTGCAATAGCAGCGCTTCCGCAACCGAAGAGCGTCAGGACAAACGTACCAAACGCTTCAGCCACATACTTTTTAATAGGACTTACTTCCATGTTTCTCCAATCCTCTTAAACCAACACAAACGTTGCAGGTAAACCCTGCTTATCATTTACCCTGAAAGAACCAGCCACAAACACACTATGCAAGTTCTCATTTGTGCTTCTCTCATAGGTAAACCACCTGGCAGTAAACCGTTTGGCATACTAGCAGATCTACCCTTCAAGAATACTAGAAACAGACCATTCAACCAAACATTGAATTCCTTATTACCGGGCGAAATTCCTGATGTATCCGCAAAAGGCTTTTCGCCACCCGTCTTTATTGCTTGAAATTCTCCTAACGCGCGTTGACTACTTTGCGTTTTATTACTGTTATAGCCTCCCTCTTTTCATCCAAAGAAATACATAGGTTACACTATTCAAATATTCGAAATTTCCGCGCATAGCTCGCGCTCAAAGTTCACAACGGAGGTAAGCAATGAGCACATCACAACAACGCTATCTTGATCTTCTTGCAAAAACCTATCCAACCAAAAATGAAATTACAACCACAATAATCACCAATCAAGCAACCTGCTCAGAACCTAAAGAAGCAGAACTGTTTATCTCTGATGTTCACGGCGAATACGAATCCTTCGCCAATATTTTGAGGTCGGGATGCGGGTTAGTTAAAACGGCCATTGATCAGGCATTTCAAGATGCGCTTTCCGAAGAAGAGAAACAGGAGCTTCTTTGCCTTATCTGTTATCCAAAAGAAAAAATCGAACTGGTGCTTGAAGGCGAAAAAGCCGGCCTTTACAAAGAGACCAACAACCAAGCACCTTGGACACAAAGCGCACTAATGAACCTTACTCAGCTTTGCAAATACCTTGCACAAACACATAGCTATGCGCAAGTACAAGAGCGCCTTTCTGCTGTATTTCGTACGCTTATTGAAGAGTTATTGTTTGGCGCAGGCGAAAAACAACAAGCACTCATTGAGGCAACCATCCAAAACGGACAGGCCAAAGAACTCATCATTGAGCTTGCTCTCCTTACCCAGCGCCTTTGCGTAGATAAACTTCACGTGGTGGGAGACATCTACGACCGAGGACCTCTGCCTGATCTCATCATGGAAGAGCTTATTGGATACCATAACGTTGATATTCAGTGGGGAAATCACGACATATTATGGATGGGAGCAGCGCTGGGACAACGCGGATCTATTGCTAACGTGGTTCGCATCTGCGCCCGCTATGGCAACCTCTCTATCCTGAGTGATTCTTATGGCATAAACCTGTTACCGCTGATCACCTTTGCCATGAATGCCTACCAGGATGACCCTTGTGTTGCATTTGGTCTTAAAGGAAGCCCCGATATTTCTGAGGAAGAAAAGCAAATGAGCATCAAGGTGCAGAAAGCTATGGCTATTCTGCAGTTCAAAGTAGAAGCCCAGCTTATTGCTGAAAACCCCTCGTATCATTTAGAGGACCGAAACCTGCTTGATAAGATCAACTACGAAAAGAATACGGTAGTGGTTGATGGCGCAGAATATGCCCTCACTGATACCGTATTTCCTACCGTGGATCCTGCCGATCCGTATCGACTTACCGAAGAAGAAGCTCAGGTTATTGATCATTTGGAGCATGCTTTTACGTCATGCGAAAAACTACAGCGTCACATTCGCTTATTCCTTGATAAGGGTAGCCTTTACAAAATTGAAAACAACGTGCTGATGTTCCATGCTTGTGTTCCTTTAAACGAAGATGGATCTCTCAAAGAAGTAAACATCTACGGAGAAACCTACAAGGGTAAAGCGCTCTTTGACGCTGTTGATGGCTATGTTCGCGCTGCCTATACCAACACGGATCCGGCCACCAGAAAACAAGGGCTTGATCTTTTGTGGTATCTCTGGCTTGGCGAAGGATCCCCGCTGTTCGCAAAGAGCAAAATGGCTACCTTTGAGCTTTATCTCATTGCCGAAAAACCTGCTCGAAAAGAGGTCAAGAACACCTTCTATTCTCTGCTTGATAACGAAGAGATGTTTAATGCCATTTTCAAGAACTTTGGCATGGATCCTGAAACTTCGCATATTGTATGCGGACACGTCCCGGTGAAAGTTAAAGATGGAGAAGACCCCGTGAAATGCAACGGCAAGGCAGTCATTATTGACGGCGGTCTTTCGCGAGCTTATCAGGCAACTACGGGCGTGGCCGGCTTCACGTTAATTAGCGACACTAAAGGCATTACCCTTGCAACTCATGACCCCTTCGTTGGCACAGACGATGCTATAGCTAACAATACGGGAGTACATTCCACGCTTCGCCCTGTTGCTTTGGCAGAAGCTCCCCTTTTAGTTGCAGACACTGATCAGGGAGCCTACCTTGCCAAGCAAAACGAAGACTTGAAGGGGCTTCTGTAAAATCGGGGTTTTGAACGAAGAATGCGCACCTCCGGCGTGAGCTAATCGGCGTGAGCTAATACGTGTAAGCTAGCAGGTGTCGATTAGCAAGCGTAAGTCAGCAAACATGGTTCAGCCAACGGAGGCCAACAAGCGCAACTCGGCAACCATGAGCAAGCCCCATAGGTCAGCCTACGAAACAAAAAAAATGAGAAAGAAGCAGTCACTATGAAAGTTCTCTTAGTAAACGGTAGCCCTCATAAGAGAGGATGCACCTATACCGCTTTGAGCGAAATTGCAAAAACGCTTGAAGAAGAAGGAATAGATTGGGATATTTTCCACATTGGAAATAAGCCCGTGAGAGGTTGCACCGCCTGTGATTCCTGTCGCAATAACAACCGACCGTTTTGTGTATATGGCGATGATCCCTGCAATGATCTTATTTGCGAAATTGAACAAGCTGACGGTTTGATCGTGGGCTCTCCGGTATATTATTCCGGCCCTAACGGAGCACTATGCGCCATCTTAGACCGCGTATTTTATAGCGCTCAGCAAATGTTTAAGCACAAACCTGCAGCTGCTATTGTTTCCTGCAGAAGAGGAGGCGCAAGCGCAACGTTTGACAGGCTCAATAAGTATTTCACCATCAATCAGATGCCAGTGGTTACTTCGCAGTATTGGAATTCCATTCACGGAATGACCGCCGAAGAAGCTCTGCAAGACAAAGAAGGGCTTCAGGTGATGCGCACCTTGGCTCACAACATGGCGTGGGTTTTGAAAGCTACCGCAGGAACAAAACCAGAAGAAGAAGCAGAGCGACAGTCAACCAACTTCATTCGCTAACATCTGTAGCAAATACCGTACTAAATGCCGAAAACAAGCGGTACGGTAGCAATAAGTAATGAGTAATAAGCAGGGCATAGTAGCCGTAAGTAACGAGCCAAAACAAAAGGTAGCAACCACCAGCAATAAACTATGAGCAAAACAATAATCGCAAACAATGAACCGCAAATGAGGCAGTAAGCGCCAAAACAATGAACCGCGAACAGAGAACAGACAAATACAAGCAAGCAACCGATACGTTTCAGAGGACATCTTTTGAGGCGCCCTCTGAGATTCCCAGTCAAAACCTTTTTAACAAATCTCATAAATCACCTGATCAAGCGCCTTGCAAACCTTCAAGTAAAGAGACCCTTCAAAGGCCACCTTCATCCTCTGCAATTTCGCACAAAGAAACCAGTATGCCTAAGGTAATGTCTAGCCAGACCCTCAATGTCAACAGAGACGCTTCGGAAATTTGCTTGAGGCAAGACAACGAAGGCTTGACCCTTGTTAAAGGCAACATGGCTTTACGCGCTGATTTTTCATCACTGCGCTCTAGGATTGAGCACAACAAGCTCCCGCGCGAATTACTAGTGCGTGCAACTAAACTCAAAGGCGTGAGCAGCCCCGCTGTCATTGATGCCACCGCAGGCTTTGGCGAAGACTCATTTCTGCTTGCTGCCACCGGAGCGCAGGTATACATGTTTGAGCGAGATCCTCTTATTGCACAACTTTTAAGAGATGCGCTTGAGCGTGCTTCGCGTGATGAAGCGCTTGCGCCCATCGTGAGCCGGATGATGCTCATTGAGAAAGACTGCATTACTGAATTGAAAGCAATGACACTACAGTCTTACAAAGAAAAAGAAGGGCAAATCCCTACCCCCGACATAATCTATCTTGACCCGATGTTTCCTGCTCGCACCAAGAGCGCTGCGGTAAAAAAGAAATTTCAGCTTATTCATGTTTTAGAAAAACCATGCGAAGACGAAGAAGAACTTCTTGAAGCCGCGCTTGCCCTTAAGCCACGCAAAGTTGTTATCAAACGCCCTATTAAAGGGCCATTTTTAGCAGGAAGAAAACCCAGCTACTCCCTTCGCGGAAAAGCTATTCGCTACG
>CAVABR010000028.1:0-5028 GCA_963586955.1 bacterium | reverse complement strand
CGCACTGCATCGTTCAGTTTTTTACGGATCGCTTCGCTCGGTGTGTGGGTCGAAAACGATTGAAGTTGAGACCTATACATCGAGCGAAGTGATCAAGAGTAAGTTTGAAAACGCTGAGTGCTTCTCGTCTTAACCTCTTCTGATTTGCTCTTACAACAAGAAGCTCTACAGACAAAAAACACTGAATACATCCGTGTATAATCCTTGCTGATTCGCCTAGAGCACGAGTGGTGTCCGTGAGTAATTCTCGCTAGTTTGCGGGAAGCATAAATCGCCAGGCTTGGTCTCTTCTGATTTGCTCTAGGAGTTTATCGCGCTACTTTCGGTTGATAGCTAGTGCGCACCTCGTGTTAAAATTTTTAGACATCGAAGAACAAAAGAGGGGATGCAATGGGACCTATCACCATCAAAGGTATAACGATCGGACAAGGTGCTCCTAAAACCATTATCTCTGTTATGGGCAAGGACAAAGCCGAATGTCTGCAGACTATCGAAGAAGGAAAAGTAGCAGGGTGTGACTGCTTTGAATGGCGCGGAGATTTCAGCGATTGCCGTCATGATGCGGATGCAATGATTGAACTAGGAAAGGCAATTGCTTCAAGCGTGCCCAACAATCCTCTTCTGTTTACGTTTCGTAGCACCAGCCAGGGAGGAAATGACACCTTCAGTGTTGAGGAATATGTGGCACTCAATAAGGCGCTTATTGAAGCAGAAATTCTTGACATGATTGACATTGAAAGTTGGATTGGAGACACGGCCATTCGTGAGCTTATTGAGTGTGCCAAGGCTCACCAGGTGGTCACGCTTGTTTCTTATCACAATTTTGCAGGAACTCCTTCGCGTCAATGGTTGGTCAATCTAATGACCCATGCGCTTGACCTTGGCGCGGACATTCCAAAGTGCGCGGTCATGGCAAAAGATGCGCACGATACGCTTGAACTTTTGTCTGCTACCGAAGAAGTTCATCGCCTTCATACCACCGGTCCGTTGCTTACAATGGCTATGGGGCGTGAAGGAAGTATTTCTCGTTTGGCGGGCGAATATTTTGGGAGCGCTCTCACGTTCTGTTCGCTTTCTCAAAGCTCTGCTCCAGGTCAAGTAGATGTGCGTCTTGCGCGTACGATTATGGATGAATTGCATAGCGTATTGTCTTAGTAAAAGCGCCATAAATCTCCTTGTTTTAGCTGTGGGGAGCGTCAAGGTTGAAGCGTCGCAGGATGAAAGAGAATGCATGCAATGGGGCAAAGTATTGAGGTGAAGCCATAGCGTGCCAATGTGGTGCAAGACAAGATCACGTGCGAAGTTTCGCTATGAAGTTTCGCTATGGAGCTGCGCCACAGCGGAGCAAAAAAGCAAACGAACTTCAGAATTAAGCGTACAATAAGGCGTTGGTGATATAAACCGTTGGTAGTATTAGCCCCTAGTAGACAATAAGGTTCATGGAAGTATTTCAGCACGCAGCAACACAGATGCTCATTCTGTTCACGATAGTTTTTTTGGGTGCCGTCGCCCGCAAAAAACACTTGATGAATGACGATTTTGATGCGTTATTGTCTCGGTTGGTCATGACGGTAACATTGCCGGGCATGATCTTAGATTCGGTACTCAGCAATACTAATCTTCCCAGTACTGAAACCATCTTTTTGATGCTCGGATATTCCACCCTTGTTTATATCATTGTTTGCGTTCTGGCTGTTTTGTTGGGTAGATTTGTCTATCGCGGAATTTCCAAAGCAGCAAAAGGCGCCCATGCGTTTCTAATTGCATTTGGCAACACTGGCTTCATTGGCTTTGCGGTTCTGTCTTCTATTTTTGGTGCCGATTCTGTTTTGTATGGCGCCGTTTATAACATTCCCTACAATATTTTTATGTTTTCGGTGGGGCTTATTTTTATTTCAAGCACGGGTTCAAACAAGGATGAGCGTCACGGGCTAAAATTCCAGGCAAAGATGATAGCCAAGCAACTGGTAAGTCCTGTTTTGATTAGCTGTTTTGTTGCTATGTTTTTAGCGATCTTTGGCATTACTGATTCCGGTTTTGTTGGACAGACGTGCAATTTGCTCGGGCAAATGACTGTTCCCGCAGCTATGCTCATCATTGGTTCATCGCTTGCAAAAATGCCACTCAAAGACATGTTTAAAGACAAGTGGTCCTACCTTACTACTGCGTTGCGTCTGATTATTGTTCCTTTGCTTTTGTTCTATGTATGTGGCCTCTTTATTCACGATTCGTATCTTTTGGCTATCGTGGTTGTTATTTCGGCAATGCCGGCAGCGTCGTCGGGTATCATGATGTGTCTTGCTTACGGCGGAGACAGCAGGACTATGGCGCGAGGCACCTTCTTGACCACGCTTTTTTCGCTGATAACTCTTCCGCTGATTGCTCTTATTGTGGTGTAGAAGGAGCGGAATGTGATAGAGCATACTTCTTTAGATGATCCTAGGCTTGATGTTTTTATGCGCCTTACGGAAGTTCAACTTCGCAACAAGCTTGAGCCAGAAAAAGGGATTTTCATAGCAGAATCTGACAAGGTTATCACTCGTGCGCTCAGCGCAGGATATGAGCCACTTTCGCTTCTTATTCCTGATCACAAGCTTGAAATTATGCGATGGCTTATAGCAGATGTCGAATCTAAAAACCCTTCCATTCCTGTTTTTGTAGCTCCAGCCAAAGAGATAGAGAAGCTGGTAGGATACGAACTTACCAGGGGAATTTTATGCGCCTTTAAGCGCAAGTCCCTTCCTTCGGTGGATGATTTGCTTAATGGGGCATCGCGCGTTGCTATTTTGGAAGACATTACCAATCACACTAATATTGGTGCGTTGTTTCGAAGCGCAGCTGCGCTCAATGTGGATGCGCTTATCTTGAACCAGGGATGTTGCGATCCGCTCTATCGCCGTGCGATTCGCGTTTCTATGGGAACGGTATTTCAAGTGCCCTGGACGCGCATTGAAAGCTCTTCGCCAAAGGGTAAACAGAAAGAAGCGCGCGGAGGTTTCGACGGTTGCTCCGCCGAAAACGCTTTGAATTACCGCGGAGATGTTCTTCGCTGGCCTGAAGAGGCGCTTGCAAAAGTAAGCTCGCTTGGGTTTACTACGGCAGCGCTTGCTTTGAGCGATGACTCAATTTCGCTTTCTGATGAGCGCCTTAGCGCGTGCGAAAAATTAGCGGTACTGTTTGGAACAGAAGGCGAAGGTCTTTCTGCACGCACTCTTGATGCTTGCGATTACGTGGTGAAAATCCCCATGGCGCACGGGGTTGATTCGCTTAATGTTGCAGCTGCTTCGGCGGTGACCTTTTGGGAGTTGTGTACCAAAGGGCGGTAAAGATACCAGGGCGCTTGCGCTATGGTGCTCACGGCGTATGCAGTGCGCATAGTGTACCTAGTAAGCGCAGTGCACATAGTGTGGTGTCCCCGAAAGAAATAACATCCCTTCGCTTGTAAGAATTGCTTAATGCGCAACACGGACGTCAATACGTGCTAAACTCCGACCCATGGAATTTTTCATTGACATAATCATAGACGCTCTTACTGATACGTTAAGGCTTGTCCCTTTTCTGTTCTTAACCTATCTTGCCATGGAGGCTATCGAACACAAAGCGAAGGGTAAAACTGAAGAGTGGATCGAGCGCGCTGGTTCCACCGGTCCGTTTGTTGGTGCACTTTTAGGTGCGTTTCCTCAGTGCGGGTTTTCGGCGGCTGCTTCAACGCTCTATGCGGGGCGCGTTATCTCTTTGGGTACGCTGTTTGCGGTTTTTCTTGCAACCTCTGATGAGATGCTTCCCATTTTGATTGCAGAACAACAGCCCGTTTTGATCATTAAGATTTTAGGCGCCAAAGTGATTATTGGCATGGTGATGGGTTTTATCATTGATGCTGCAATGCGTCTGGTTAAGCGCAACGAAAAGCATGTCCACATTCATGAGTTGTGCGAACAAGAGCATTGTGATTGCGAAGAGGGCATCGTTAAGAGCGCCATAAGGCATACGCTTCATGTGGCACTTTTTGTATTTTTGATCTCGCTTGTTCTGGGAGGCATTATTTCTTGGGTAGGCGAAGATACGCTCGGGAAGTTCTTGGCAGCGCAACCGGTATTTTCAGTATTCTCTTCTTGCTTGGTTGGTTTGATCCCGAATTGTGCAGCCAGCGTGGTTATCACCGAGTTGTTCTTAAAGGGAACTATTAGTACGGGCGCTATGATGGGTGGCCTCCTTACGGGTGCGGGTATTGGCTTACTGGTACTCTTTCGCGCTAATCGCCCCGTAAAGCAAACGCTTCTTATTGTTGTAGCACTTTGGGTGATTGGGGTAGCCTGGGGGCTCTGCTTTGATGCACTCGGTATTGTGTTTGCTGTCTAAAGCATTTGAGGCTTTCTCGCTTTTATGAGGCGCGGGGTCTTCTTTTTAGCTTATGTTCTTTGCGAACTTTCGGGGCTTCTTTGGATAAGAGGATCGATGCTCAAACAGTCCTGAGCTCAGGCAAAGGTCTTACGCCCTTTGCCTTCGTGCGGAACTGCGCGTCTCACCTCTCACCCAAAGAAGCCCCTGATTTTATCCAAACAGCTATAGCTACTTAAAGCGCTTATGAAGTAACTGCAAGATCCACTCATTATGGAGCGTAGAGGCTTGTTCGCAACGAAGCAAGAATACTTTAGGTATGGGATCAATAAATACCGCAGATAGCGTTATAGAATTCCTGAGGCTTTTTAGCCGAAGTTTTGCTTGAAATTTTAGCCTGTACCATTCTATTTTTTAGAGAGTCAAGCTATTAGATAAGAACGAGTTGTTTGGTTGAGTTTTTACAGACGATAATGATCCTTTAGGCGAAGGGTGAGACGCGCAGTTCCGCACGAAGATGAATATCTTAAAAGATATTCATCTGAGCTCAGGACTGTTTGAGCATCGATCCCTTTGCCTAAAGGATCCTGAATGTTGCAGAAAGGTAGCTTGGCATGCTTGTTCAAAGTAAGAGATGTTTGAGCATCGATCCCTTTGCCTAAAGGATCCTTAAAATCTCAACAGAAACAT
>CAVABR010000027.1:0-14431 GCA_963586955.1 bacterium | reverse complement strand
CTTTGATAGGTTCCAATTGGAGCCACATATAGCTTTGCAAAACAGCCGGTTTTTTCTAAAACGTGAGCAATGTCATCGCAGAGATATTCGCTGGTATCAACTGTTTCTGGTCGTCCAGAAAAATGGATTCCTACGCAAACGGCGCCTCTACGCGCAAGCCTCCAGGTAGCAACAGGTGAGTCAATGCCGGATGACATGAGGCACATAACCTTACCGGCGCTACCTACCGGCAAACCGCCAACGCCTACTAAACTTCGTGCATAGATGTAGGTATGCCCTTGGATTACTTCTACCCTAACTTCTACATCAGGCTCTTTCATCTTTACCTTTTTATCAGGATGAGAACGACAGAGCGCTGCGCCAACCAGTTGGTTGAGCTCCATTGAATTAATAGGGAAATCAGTATGGTTGCGCCTGGCAGATACCTTAAAGGTTTCAAACGGAAGTGCATCATCTAATGCTTTGATAGCTACTTCGTACATCTCTTCAAGGTCTTGAGAACATTTATATCCACACGAAATGCGGGCAACGCCAGGAACTCCGGCAATTCTGTCTTGGATTTGACAAGCTTGTTCATAGGAGGCGTCTTCGTTTACTAATACGCATAAACGGCCAGAAATACGTGTTATAGACTGAATAGGGCAATCATTCAAAAGCGCCTTGAGATTAGATACAAGACGCTTTTCAAAAAATGATCTGTTATGACCCTTTAGTCCGATTTCGTGATAATGAACAAGACAAACACGAACTAAATTCATATTTAACCTAGGAAATTAAAACTAGTGGTTGTGTACATCAATGGTGTCAGGGCTGTAAGAAACATCGCCATTTGCAATTTCCTCAAAGGCAAGACTTAAAGGACGGCGATTAGTCACACGAGCAATATCAACAGCAGACTGAAGCTGGATAGCGCGATTGCGTTGTCCGCGCATCATTTCGTTGATGTCTTGAGCACGTTTAGAAGCAAGTGAGCAAAGTAAAAAACGGTCATTGTCAGCTTTGTCTAATAAAACATCAATTTTTGGCTCAATAATACTCATGTGGTCTATTCCTTCTTACTCTCAGCAAAAGAATTTACGATAGAAATAAGTTCTTTTGTAGCGACATTTAAATCATCATTCACAAGTTGAATATCATACTCCATTTTATGCAAAAGCTCCAGTTGAGCAACGTTCATTCTTTTAAGAATCACATCTTCTGGTTCAGTTGCTCTACCTCTGAGTCTGCGTTCGAGCTCTTCAATTGAGGGAGGTTCGATAAAAATAAGATGTGCCTGAGGAATTTTCTTTCGTACCTGCAAAGCACCTTGCACGTCAATTTCTAAAATTACCTGGAAACCTTCTTGCATATGCTCCTCAACCGCACTTCGCAGGGTGCCGTAATAATGATCATGAACACATGCCCACTCTAAAAAGCCATCTTGTTCGATAAGGCTTTTGAATTCAGGTTCTTCAAGAAAATAATAATGGACGCCCTCTTTTTCGCCCTTGCGCGGTTTTCTGGTTGTGGCTGAAATAGAAAGCCACGCATCAGGAACGGAGCGCATTAAACGAGCCACCAAGGTGCCTTTTCCCGCACCTGATGGCCCAGAGATAATAAATAGATTACCTTTTCGTTTATTAGCCAAGTCTTTCCAACAACGCTTTCTCTTGTCGCTTACCTAAACCTTTAAGGCGACGTGACTCAGCAATGCCGATTTCCTTCATGATCTTCTCAGCTTTTGCTTTGCCATAGCCTGGCATAGTTTCAATAAGCGTAGATACCTTCATACGTCCAACTACAGGATCATCCTTCATAGTTAGGATTGTCTTTAAATCCATTTTACCGCTTTTGAGCTCTTCACGAACTTCTGCTCTTCTGGTGCGACTTTCTATTGCCTTTTTAAGGGCCGCCTGACGCTCTTCTGTTGTAAGCTCTGGTACAGGCATTTTGAGTCTCCTTTTCTTTTGTAAGTTCATTTAGTGCCATAACAAAATAATGAATATTCTGTTTATGCTTACTTTACAAAATTATTGATCTTTTTTCCACAAAATTATATCTTTGCCCCAAAGTTTTTTTATAATGTGAAAAGCACTTCTGAACAGGCATTATGATGAAAATATTGAGATAAAAGTCTTATACATTCAACAAAACAATGATAAATTTTCAATACACCTTTGAAAAAAAATTTCACTTTTTAATTTAATAGAAAACTCAATAAGCTATAAAAAGAAGAAATGGTTTAAGCTATTTCTTCAAGGACAAAAGGGTAAAAGAAGGCACATCTAACTCATCTTCGCTTAAATATGAAAACAAAGATGCCACACCAATAACTTTTGCTTTGCTCTTTTTCATCTCTTCAACAAGCGCATTGACGCAAGAAGAATCATCCAACACATCATCAATGATAAGCACTTTGCTATCTTTATTGATTGATTGACCATTGATGAGAGAGATGGATCCTTCGTTTTCATCCGCATAGACAAAACGAGCCCAGGCAGCCGTTGCAGCAGAATAAGCAAAAAGCATTTCGTCATTGTGAAGGCATAAAATGGTATCAAGTTTGGTATCTTCTGGTAACTGTTGTAACAACTCAACAGCAAGTCTGTTGGTGACGATAGGATCTTCAAGTAACCTCATAGAGTCAATGGAGGTATTCTCTTCCCCATAACCTTCAAGACAACCTGTTTTGGTAAGGATTTCAACGATCTCTTCTTGTTTCATTTTTTAGAGCCCTTCCACGATATTTTCAAATGCTTGGCACGGGTCTTCCGCGCCAGTAATTGGTCTACCAATAACAATATGAGAAGCACCTTGCTCAAAAGCTTCTTTAGGTGTCATTACTCTACTTTGGTCATCAAGGCTTGCCCCTTTAGGTCTAACTCCTGGAGTAACAATAAAGGCCTTGGGACCTAACAGTTCACGTAGCATGCTTGCTTCATGAGGAGAAGCAACCACACCGGAAAGTTCTGCCTGCTTTGCTTGTGTGGCAAGGTTTTTGATTTGATCGACCACTTCCCCGGCAACGCCAGTTGCATTAAGGGTGGCTTTATCCATGCTGGTAAGCACGGTAACAGCAAGGGTGGCAATTTCATTTTGAGGATTGGTTTTGTCAAGACCCGCTTTGGCTGCTTTCATCATGTCAACGCCACCTACGGCATGCATGGTTAGCATGTCTGCACCAATTGATGCAACCGAAGATGCAGCGCCTTCAACCTGGTGAGGAATATCATGAAATTTAAGGTCAAGAAAAACCTTAAAGCCACGTTGTTTTAATTCAGAAACAATAGCGGGGCCTTCTTGATAGAACAGCGTCATCCCAACTTTTACCCAGCGGGCATGCCCTTCAAGCATGTCAGCCAATTCAAGAGCACGTGCCCTATCGCAATCAAATGCAACGATGATTCGATCACGATAATCTAAGGAATTAAAATCTAACACTTAAGAGCTCCAATCAATTCGTTTACATCTTGAACGCCCGTTTCTTCGCAATATGAAATTATGCCGTTGAGTACATCAATGGTTGCTGTGGGGTTAGCGAAGTTTGCTGTTCCAACCGCAACTGCGGTAGCGCCGGCAAGCATGAATTCTACTGCGTCAAGACCCGTGGTGATACCGCCCATTCCTAAAATAGGGATTGATACGGCTTTATAGGTTTGCCAAACCATGCGAAGCGCTAGGGGCTTTACCGCAGGTCCTGACATGCCTCCCACCACGCGCGCGATCAAAGGCTTTTTCTTGTAAGGATCTATTGCCATACCTAGAGGCGTATTGATAAGCGAAACAGCGTCTGCTCCGGCATCTTCTACCGCACGAGCTATTTCGGTAATATCTGTTACATTTGGCGTGAGTTTTACGATGAGTGGGCGCTTGGTTTTAGCACGACAAGCTCTTACCACCTGCCCCGCTTGAGCAGGAATGGTACCAAAGGTTGCTCCGCCCTGATCAACATTAGGGCAAGAAATATTGATTTCATAGGCATCAGCCAAATCTGATGCTTCAAGCGCTTCTACAACCGCAGCATATTCATCAACGCTATGACCTGAAACATTAACAATACTGGTGGCATTGTGTTCTTTAAGCCAAGGCAGATCAACATCAATAAGCTTTTGTACCCCCGGGTTTTGTAGCCCGATAGAATTGATCATGCCAGAAGGAATTTCTGCAATACGAGGCGTTGGGTTGCCAGCCCAACCATGAAGTGAAACGCCCTTTGTGGTAACAGCGCCAAGGCAAGATACATCAACAAAATCTGAGTATTCTCTTCCTGAAGCAAACGTACCCGAACCATTGGTTACGGGGTTTTTCATAGCTAAACCACCAAGCGAAACAGCGGTATTAATCTTCATCCCAAATCACCTCTGCTGCATCAAAAACTGGTCCGTCAACACAGGCACGCTTGCGTCCTTCTGTGGTGGAAACAACGCAGGATAAGCAACAGCCGATGCCACAAGCCATACGCTTTTCCAAAGAGATTGCCGTTGCAACGCCGGCGTCTAAACTTAGACCTGAAATAATTTTCATCATAGGTTCTGGTCCGCAACAAGCAAGATAATCAGGTTTGTTGTTGGCAAGCTCGTCTTTTGCCAGATCTGTAACAAAGCCTTTGTGCCCCATGGAGCCGTCATCGGTTGCAACAAGGATGTTGCGAGGAACGAGTTCTTCGTACTTATTAAGCACGACCAGGGCATCTTTGGTCTGAGCACCGACAATAACCGAAACATCAAAGCCGGCTTCAATTAGCTCCTGAGCATGAAGATAAAGCGGGGCACCCCCAACACCACCGGCAACCAATAGGACGTTCTTGCCTGATACCTGGAAGGGTTGAGAGGCTTGCGCGGACTGCGATTTTTGCGTTGCTTGCTCTAAAGATTTTTGCGAAGCGGACGAAGCTGATTCAGCTTGCGTATCCGTTGTGTCAGTTGGAGCCTGCGCGTCCAAATTATCTTGAACAACCTGCGGAACTTTCCAACCATTTCCGACAGGACCCATCAAATCGACGGTGTTGCCGGCAATAAGGCCTGTCATAACCGAAGTGCCAAAGCCAACAACCTGATACAAAATTACCAGCGAAGAGTTCTGCTCATTTACATAGAAAACCGAAAATGGACGCCGTAGAATATGAGCTTCCATACCGGGAACTTTGAGATGAATAAACTGACCGGGTTTGAGGCAGGTGGGAATATCTTCCACTTCTACCTCAAGAAGATAGAGCTTATCCGTTAAGGCCTTATTGGATATAACCTTCCCCGGTCTTTGCAATACTTTTGACATTATTGCTCCTTGGTTTCTTTCCACTGATCAAGGTCTTGCAATGCTATAACCTCGGGGCTTTGATTTTGTAATGTCTCAATAGCAGAAACGAATGCTTGAGCACCCGCGAGCGTAGTCACATAGCAAAGGTTGTGACGTACGGCAAGCGTGCGCAAATGATAACCATCAGGACGAGACTCCTGGCCAAACGGTGTGTTGACTACCAAATCAATCTTGCCCCCATTGATCATTGAGGCAATATTTGGTTCAGGTTCACTTACGCGTCCTACCTTTTCGCAGGGAATATTTGCTGCGCGAAGAGCGCGTGCGGTACCTTCGGTAGAAACCAAAGAGAAGCCCATCCGAGACAAATCACGTGCAAGAGACACGATGGCACGTTTATCGCGATCACAAACCGAAACAAAGCAGGTTCCCGAAAGCGGAAGATCCGTAGATACGGCAGCCTGCGTTTTTGCATAAGCGGTTGGGAAATTGTAGGCAATACCCATTACCTCACCGGTGGACTTCATTTCTGGGCCCAAGATTACATCAGTGCCCGGGAAGCGACCAAACGGCATAACAGCTTCCTTGACGCAATAGTGATCTTGACGACGTTCATCATTAGGCAAATTAAACGAAGCAAGTTTTTCGCCCGACATAATACGAGCAGCAAGTTTGGCCAACGGTACACCCGTTGCCTTAGAAACAAACGGAACGGTGCGAGATGCGCGTGGGTTAGCCTCAATAACATAGACCACCATGTCTTTGATGGCGAACTGGATATTGATCAATCCCACAACGCCTAAGCGCATAGCAAGCTTTCTGGTTATAGAGCGAAGCTGGCTCACCTGAGCCTCCGATAAGGTAAAGGGAGGAATACAGCAAGCAGAGTCACCAGAGTGAACACCCGCCTCTTCGATATGTTCTAGAACGCCACCGATGTAGACCTGTTCACCATCACAGAGCGCATCCACGTCGCATTCAATTGCGCCTTCCAAGAAGCGATCCAGATAGACCGGATGATCAGGAGTGATGCGTGCAGCTTCTGCCATATATTTCTCAAGATATTTTGCATCGTAGGCAATAACCATGCCGCGGCCACCCAAAACGTAGCTGGGGCGAACCAAAAGCGGGAAGCCAATTCTGTCAGCTACCTGGCATGCTTCTTCGAATGAGGAAGCCATGCCTGCAGCAGGATAGGTAATAGCAAGTTCATCAAGCACCTCAGCAAAGCGGTCTCTGTCTTCTGCCAAGTCAATAGCAGAAGGCTTGGTACCCATGATATGAACGCCCGCATCTTCGAGCGCACGCGCAAGTTTCAAAGGAGTTTGTCCGCCCAGGGTGACCACTACCCCATCAGGTTGTTCAACATCGACGATATCCATTACATCTTCGAAGGTGAGCGGTTCGAAATACAACCTATCAGAGGTGTCGTAGTCAGTGGAGACCGTTTCAGGGTTGCAGTTAACCATGATGGTTTCAAAGCCAGCTTCATGAAGCGCATAGCTTGCATGAACGCAGCAGTAGTCAAATTCAATGCCCTGGCCAATTCGGTTAGGGCCAGCACCCAAGATCATGGCGCGCTTTTTGTTAGCGGGTTTAATTTCGTTAGTGCCCACTTCATAGGTTTTGTAGTGATATTCTGTCTCACTCTTAAATTCCGCAGCGCAGGTATCAACGGTCTTGAATACCGGAACAACGCCCAGTTCTTTACGATAGGCTCTAACTGCTTGTTCGTCAGTTCCGCAAAGATAAGCAATCTGTTCGTCAGAGATGCCATACTGCTTAGCGCAAAGCATGTCTTGCGCTGAAAGATCGGCAAGCTTTTTGGTCTTGAGCGCTTGTTCAACCATGATGATGTCACGAATGCGTGACAAGAACCACGGATCAATCTTTGAAGCATCGAACACCTGCTCAATGCTCCAACCACGACGGAAGGCTTCTGCAATATAGAAGATTCTGTCCTCGGTTGGGCGCGCAACAAATTCGTCAAAATGCTCTTCGTCGAAGTCATCCTTGCCGTCCCCGCCAAGACCCATACGACCATTTTCCAAAGAGCGCATAGCCTTACCCAGCGATTCTTCAAAGGTGCGACCAATTGCCATGATCTCACCCACGGCCTTCATGCGCGTAGAAAGCGTGGTGTCGGTACCCTTGAACTTCTCAAATGCGAAGCGGGGAACCTTTACTACGCAGTAGTCAATGGAAGGCTCAAAGCATGCAGGAGTTGCCTTGGTGATATCGTTAGTGATTTCATCAAGCGTGTAACCTACGGCAAGCTTTGCTGCTGCTTTTGCAATTGGAAAACCAGTTGCCTTTGAAGCTAAAGCTGAAGAGCGCGAAACGCGGGGGTTCATCTCAATAATGATCAAGCGACCATCTTTAGGATTGAGCGCGAACTGTACGTTAGAACCACCTGTCTCTACGCCAATTTTTTCCAAAATAGCAAGAGAAGCCACACGCATACGCTGATATTCCACATCAGAGAGCGTTTGTGCGGGGGCAACCGTAATGGAGTCGCCCGTATGAACACCCATAGGGTCTAAGTTTTCAATGGAGCAAATGATAATGCCGTTGCCAGCCTTATCACGCATAACTTCCATCTCATATTCTTTCCAGCCTTCGATACTCTCTTCTACCAGCACCTCGGTAACAGGAGAAAGCTCCAAACCCTGAGAAACGATGAGACGAAGTTCCTCTTCAGTATGCGCAATACCACCGCCGGCACCACCTAAGGTAAACGAAGGACGCAAAACCAGCGGGTAGCCAATTTGGTCTGCTAGCTTGAGTGCGTCTTCAACTGAATAGGCGTAACCACTGCGAGCAACCTCAAGGCCAATTTCTGCCATGGCTTCGTTGAACTGTTTGCGGTCTTCACCACGCTCGATTGCAGCCAGATCGCAACCGATCATCTCTACACCGTATTTGTCTAAAACGCCTGCTTTAGCCAGCTCCACTGCGGTATTCAAGCCAGTTTGTCCGCCAAGAGTGGGCAAAAGTGCATCGGGGCGTTCTTTTGCAATTACCTTTTCAACGTATTCAAGCGTAATAGGCTCAACGTAGGTTCTATCAACTAACTCAGGGTCAGTCATGATGGTTGCTGGGTTTGAATTGACCAGCACAACTTCATAGCCATCTTCTTTTAAAACCTTACAGGCTTGAGCGCCCGAATAGTCAAATTCACATGCTTGGCCAATGACAATAGGTCCTGAACCAATAACAAGAATGCGTTTAATATCAGTTCTCTTAGGCACAATTGCCTCCTTCTGCTTCACCAAAAACCCATCCTGCAAGGCGGTCTTTGGCAATATCTATATCAAGATAATCTTCATCGCCGTCCATCAACTTAGAGAAGGCGGTGAACAAATAATGTGCGTCTGTAGGCCCCGGGCTTGCCTCAGGGTGATACTGAACCGAAAATACGGGTTTGTCCAAGAAAGCAATGCCTTCAGGGGTGCCGTCGTTAAGGTTGATATGGGTAAGCTGAATGCGTCCGAATTTTTCATTCATGACAACCGGTGCTACCCCAAGCTTTGCCCAGTCACGCAAATCACTATGGTGTTCAGCTTCTCCGCCAGAAAGTTCAGGCACCAAAGGTCCAAGCGAATCAAAGAGCAAACCGAAGCCATGGTTTTGTGCGGTGATTTCAACGCGCTGAGTGCGCAAATTCATAACCGGCTGGTTTCCTCCGCGGTGACCAAACTTGAGCTTTTCCATCTTGGCGCCACTGGCCAAAGAGATCATTTGATGGCCGAGGCAAATGCCAAACAGGGGAACCTTACCAATGAGTTTTTCAACCTGGTTGTACGTTTCATTGACCGCATCAGGGTCTCCCGGGCCGTTGCTTAAGAACACGCCATCAGGGTTGAGTGCTAAAACTTCTTCTGCAGGAGTATTCCAAGGAACAACCGTAAGATTGCAACCTACGCGAATAAGCCCCTGAAGGATGGATTTCTTAACACCGCAATCATAGGCAACCACATTGTGGGTGGGAGCCAATGGTTTTTCGATAGCAAACTCATGGCTTTGAGGAAGTTCAGTAAAGCCAGATTTTTCAGTTCTGCTAACCGTTTTGACCAAGTTAACGCCCACGATAGACTCAGAACTGCGAACCTTAGCTAAAAGCGATTCGCTATCAAGATCAGTGGTTGAAAGCACGCCTCGTTGAGCGCCACAATCGCGAATATGGCTAGTGAGCATGCGCGTATCAACGCCTGCTATTGCGACCACGCCACGGGAGGCAAGAAAATCAGGAAGTGAAATTTCGCTTCTCCAGTTGGAAGGCGTGAAGCACATTTCGTGAACAACCAAACCACGCAGAGCTAATTCGTCAGCTTGGAGATCATCGTAATTGACGCCGTAGTTACCAATCTGAGGATAAGTCATGGTAATAATTTGACCGGCATAGGAAGGGTCTGAGATAACTTCTAGGTATCCTTCAAGTGAAGTATTGAAGCAAACTTCGCCAAAAACTTCCCCCGAAGCTCCGCAAGAATATCCCTCTAAAATAAGGCCATCCTCTAAAACAAGCTTCGCAGGCGCAAGATTGGCCTTTTGTGTATTTTCAAGCAAAGAACTAATCAATGACATGACCTTCTTTCATAGTAAGTGACCCACCAACGAATACGTCAGTGGCACGGCCAACTAAATCATAACCAAGAAAACCGCTATTTTTAGCCTTAGAGCACATATCATCAGCCGAAACCGTCCAGGTGCATTCGGGGTCAAAAATAGTTATATCGGCAACGGAACCTTCCGCCAAGGTGCACGGATCTAACCCCAAGATTTCTCGAGGCTTGATTGCCATCAGTTCAACCAACTGGTTATATGTGATGTGTCCTGGACGGACCAAGTAGGTCAAAATAACGCCAAGCGAAGTTTCGATGCCGGTCATTCCGAATGGTGCCAGCTCAAATTCGCGATCTTTTTCATGCGCTGCATGAGGAGCATGGTCGGTGACAATGCAGTCAATGATGCCCTCTTTAAGCGCGTTGATAAGTGCTTCGTTGTCAGCCTTTGTACGAAGCGGTGGATTCATTTTTAGGTTAGTGTCGTAGGTTTCGGTGATGTCATCCTCATTCAAAACCAAGTGATGAGGTGTTACCTCGCAGGTAACCTGAATGCCCCGCTCTTTGCCTTCGCGCACTAATTCAACGCCACGAGCAGTGGTGATGTGCTGAATGTGAATGGGGCAACCGGTAAGTTCCGAGAGCGCAATATCGCGCTGGATCTGAAGTTCTTCTCCAGTGGAAGGCCAGCCTGCCATACCGAGGCGCGTAGAAACTACCCCTTCGTTTACCTGACCAGCCCCTACGAGTGATTCGTCTTGGCAATGTGACATAACCGGCTTGTTAAACATCTTGGCATAATCCATCACGCGACGCATCATAGCGCTATCTTGAACGCCTCGGCCGTCGTCGGTGAAAGCAACGGCGCCATGCTTTGCCATGTCTCCCATTTCAGCAAGTGCTTCGCCTTTCAGACCTTTCGTGCATGCACCGCTGGGGAAAACCCTGCAGTGATGAGCCTTTTCGGCCTGCTCCAAAACATAATCAATTACCGAAGCGTTGTCGGTGGTTGGGGTGGTATTAGGCATGGAGCATATTCCTACAAAGCCACCGTGCGCAGCAGCGGCGGTGCCGGTTTCAATGGTTTCCTTGTGTTCCCCACCCGGCTCGCGCAAATGCACGTGGATATCAATGAGCCCGGGAACTGCAATTGAGCCTGATCTATCAAGAACAACCGCATCGTCACAGGTTAGACTTGAGCCAATTGAGGCTATGCGATCATCTTCAATCAAGATATCCGACACTTGATCTAAATTGAGTGAAGGATCAATTAGTCGAACATTTTTAATGAGATGCTTCATCAAATCCCCCTCCTAAAAGAAGATAAATTAGCGCCATGCGAACACAAACGCCAGAAAACACCTGATCAACAATTACCGACTGAGAACAATCGGCCATATAGCTATCAAGCTCTACCCCGCGGTTGATAGGACCGGGGTGGCAGATGATAGCATCTTTTTTCATTAAAGCGGAACGCTCCTTGTTAAGACCAAAGAGCAGATGATATTCGCGCAAACTAGGAAATGGTGCGCCTTCCAAACGTTCCATCTGAATGCGCAACATGTATACCACATCTAGTTCTGGAAGTACCTCATCTAAATAAGGGGTAACTTCATCAGCGCCTAAAATATCAGGGCGCGCTGGAAGCAAGGTGGCAGGCGCTATAAGCGTGACATGAGCGCCCATCTTTTTAAGCGCGGGCACTAACGAGCCACAAACACGCGAATGGGCAATATCACCCACAATGCCAACCTTTAAGTTCTCAAATGATCCCTTGTGCTTCCAGATGGTATACAAATCCAAGAGCGCCTGCGTTGGATGTTGATGTTTGCCATCGCCGGCATCGATAACGCATGCATCAGTGTTTTGTGAAACCAAATAAGGCGAGCCTGCACATTTATGGCGAACGATAAACATGTCAACCTTCATGGAGTTGAGGGTTTTTACCGTATCAACTAAGCTTTCACCCTTAACGGTAGAGGAAGCAGAACCGCCGGCATTAAGCGAATCGCACGAAAGGCGTTTTTCAGCCAATTCAAACGAACCACGGGTTCTAGTTGATGGCTCCAAGAACAAATTGCAAACCGTTTTTCCGCGAAGGGTTGGCAATTTTTTTATAGCGCGTTCATTCACCTCTTCAAAGGTTTGCGCTTGTTTGAGCACAATCTCAATGTCTTTCTTGGAAAGATCATCAATGCTCAAAAGATGTTTGTGGTTAAACATTGGCACCTCCTAAAGGAGCAGATCCCACATGTTGTCCCGGTTCAATCTGAGAAATTATGACCGCAGATTCTTCGTCTACTTCTTCCAGATATAAACGAACGTTTTCACTTGAAGAAGAAGGCACGTTTTTACCAACGAAGTCCGCACGAATAGGTAGTTCACGATGCCCGCGATCGACCAACGTAGCCAGCTGGATTTTTGAAGGCCGGCCCAAGTCCATGAGAGCGTCAAGGGCGGCTCTGATGGTGCGTCCGGTATACAAAACATCATCTACCAGCACGATAGTTTTGCCTTCAAGGTCAAATAAGATGTTGGTTCCTTGAACCTGAGGAGAAAGATGAATTACTGAATCATCGCGATAAAAGCTGATGTCAAGAGAACCACAGGGAACGGAAACCCCTTCTATCTCTTGGATTATTGAAGCAAGACGATGAGCAAGAATGTCACCCCGGGTAACAATGCCAACTAGGCAAAGATTTTCACAACCTTTGTTGTGTTCAAGAATTTGATGAGCAATACGAACGAGCGTTCTTTGAATTTCGCCCGCTTCCATTACAACAGATTTGTTCTGTTCTGTCTTTGTCATACACACTTCCTAACCAATTGCCGAAGTGCGCACAGAAGAAGCCGTTGCTAAGGTGTCACAAACCCTATCTAAAAAACCTAGATAGGAAGAGCATCAAAGCCAAGTACCAAATGGTATATCTATGTTGCGCCTTATCGGTCTCTCTGTACCGCCATTAAAGGACTTCTTAATTATAGACTTCAAAGCACTACTGTCTACCGAAATTCACCGAAGTTAAACAAGAACTTAAGAAAGAAGTGAAAAGTTAACATGTAAAGCATGATCGGGGCTTTGAACGGGACAATTTGGGCCTACTTAACGCGTTTAAACGCAGTAAAAGCCCAAATTGATTAATAGGGCGAAACGAAGCGCAAGGGCACACCTACTTCACGCGCTTTTTTGCAGAATAGTGCTTTAAGCTGAAGTCTTAGCTTCGGTGATAATTCGAGCCTACTTCACGCGCTTAAGTACCGCCAGAAAATGCATGTCGGCCCCGTTTTCTGTAAGAGGAGATTTGAAATAGCCCGCCCCTTTATCAGTGAGAGGAACTACCTCAAACAACGACCCTTCGGGGCTGCGCAAGAACTTCTTGATAACCTTGTCATTTTCTTCTTCGAAACAACTGCACGTAGCATAAGCAATTTGGCCACCTTTGAACACTTTCTGCGAAGCTTCGCGCAAAATTTTGAGACCTGTTTTAGCAAGCGAGGTGCTATCTTCAGGCTTTAGACGCCAACGAATTTCCGGATGGCGACGCAGCGTACCCACCCCCGTACAAGGTGCATCAATAAAGACGGCATCATAACAACTATTAGGAATAGCAGATAGATCAGTTGCATCAAGGACAAACTGCTTGTTAATTTCAACGTGGGCGCGCTTAGCCCGAGCCGTAAGCTCTTTGTTCTTTTTGGGGCTTACTTCAATGGTGTCAAGCTTCATCTGTTTGCCATAGTGAGCCAGCGCAGCCGTTTGAAGCATGAGTGTTTTAGTGCCATGTCCCGCTCCAATTTCAAGAAAGCGTTGTGGCATGACATCGGGCAAAACTCGCGTGGCAATGGTTTGTGCAGAGAGGTCACTGATCACAAGAGCGCCTTCGTCTATCAAACGCATTACCGCTTCATCGCTAACTGCCAAACGGTTTTCAAAAACAAACGAAAGAAAATAGGGCTTCCCGCACAAAGGAGGAACGGGAATGAGTTTTATTCCGCGCGCGTGAAGAAGTTCGATAGTTTTTTTGGTATCCACCCTACAGGCATTAACCATGATAAACAGCGGAGCCGGCTTATTAGCAAATTCCATGAGAGATAACGCATTGCGCTTTCCCATGTCTTTTTTGAATCGCGCTGCCATCCAAGCGGGAAATCCCTGTTTATAGGTAGCAACTTCAAAATTTTCTTCGCTTTTACCAAAGGGGAATTTTTCTTGAAGATCACATAAACGACGCAAGGCAAAATTGGCAAGCCCTGTTGCTTTAGGCGAAACAAAGCGAACCAGCTCTACTCCCTGATCAACTGCAGCGTGAGAGCTTTTATTTAAGAAAAACAATTCATAGGTGGAGATGCGCAGGGCAATGCGCACGTCATTTTTAATATCTTTGGGCGAAGAAAGAACTTTGTTGATGAGATCATCCAAAACTCCTTCGGTACTGATGACACCCACGCAAAGCAAGCGCGCGAACGCCTTGTCTTCAACGCTGAGTTCTTTTGTTTTGGCGATATCATTAAATACATCTGAGAGAAACAGTGAACGTTCCTGGATAGTTTTCAAAACCTCATAGGCAAAGGTACGAGCAGGAGTAGCAAGAGATTTTGCTCCTCTAGGCCTGAAGTGATTATTGCTCATT
>CAVABR010000026.1:0-47592 GCA_963586955.1 bacterium | reverse complement strand
CTTTTGAATAAATTTTTTAGTTACTTACCAAGTTGCTGTTTCACCACTTACTTTTTATACGTACCCTAAGCTCTAATGTAGCACAATGAACTTGTTACAAATTGCCTCACAAAAAGAAAATGCAAAGTGGCTACCTCAAGCGCAATTAAGCACAAACACTTCACTATTTTTTGCAAAATTTTTAAGATGCGGAAAAGCGGATGCTACCTCACTGTGCACGTTTAGTCCCTTACTATCTTTGTGCGAAATTCTTAAAAGCAGGTAAAGCAAACGCCACCTGGCCACATACACTTAATGCTTCACTTTTCTGCGAAGGCGCTTGAGGTCAAACAAGACAAACGCCACCTGGCCACACGCGCTTAATGCTTTACTATCTTTCCTGCAATAAGAACCAGGATGGAAAGAATAATGCTTGTTAGCGCCCACAGTGCAGCCATGGCAATCCAAAACGCTTCAGGGAACAGCTGAATCAAAAGCGAATTTGAATCAAAGAGCCACGTTCCCTTCGCAAAGAAGGCTGAATGCATCGCAGAAAATAGGCTATTGAAATCAACGACAGCCCAAAAAATAAGCGCTACTATCAAAACCAGCACGATCAAAGCCGATACTATCAACGCTTTTCCAACTGCGCTTCTGCCACGCATCACGCCAAGAATGACAAGTCCCGCTAATCCAAGACCACAGAGAACCCCTATTGAAATTCTTCCCGTGGTGAAAATTGATATGCAGTCACTCAAGTGCGAAATAGCATCTTGCGGAAGCGAATAGCGCTGAGAGAGCTGGCTGAGGCTGGTTGTCCCTAATTTTGTAACCAATTCTGCTTGTAATTGTTCGTTAGAAAGATCTCCTGAATTGAGCGCGCTGGAAACTTGGGGATAGTTTTTCTGTATTGTGTCGCTGACGGTAGTACTGAGCTCATCTGCGGTTTTTTCTCCAAGCGAAAACTGGCGGACATTTTCAGCAATATTTGCCATGTCATCTTTAGGAAACACCGCCTTGTCCCAACCAGAAAACGTTGAGCCAATGCTTTTTGTTGCCTCGGGCGTGGTACAGATATACAAGCCCGCTCCAAAAATGCTATAAGACAGACATAAACAAGTAGCAAGACTGATAATAGCCACCACAAGAGTATTTAAAAAAGAATGGCGCACCCTAGAGATAAGACCTCACTCCTTTTGCTACTCATCACAAACATGAATGGTGGCAGCGGTTATACCTTCGTTGTCTTTACTAATAGTAGGATGTGGCCCCAAACGAGAAAAAATACCCTGGAACGTTCCGTTATAAAGATAAAGTCCGCTTAAGTTGTTGTAGGGCATCCCCTTAGAAGGCGCAGGTTCTGTCACACTCTCAATACCCACATCAGGGGGAAGTGTTTGTGTTTTATAAGGCGAAATATACGTTTGTACAATAAAGGGAGCACCCGATGCGCCATTAGCAAATTTATCAATGAGTGCATTCCAGTCTTGTTCAGTACATGAAACGCCTGCATAAACATCTTTTGCGCCGTAGTTGTCAGTGGGTTTAATGATCCACTTGTTCTTGGTAGCGCGAACTTCGCCTAAGTCAACTTCGGATTCATCCAAGAATCGCGTCTGAGGAACATGCTTTGCAACAAAGGCATTTTCCTCTTCCGTTAAAAACGCTTGCGTTAGGGGATGATAGAGCACTTCAAAAATTTGCTTATCATGAACCAAATGCCCGGCAAAGCTACCAATAAGTGCCACCGCACCCGCACGAACAGCCTCAATTAAATCTTGCGATTCATCCCAATGCGTCAGAACATCATTGGTAACACTTCTGCGCCAAATTGCATTGATGACCTGGCCTTTATCATTAGTTAGTTGCACTCCGTCGAAATGTAAATCTCGGACATCACAAACACAGCATTCGTATCCTCTTTGCGCAAAGTAGTCACTATAAATGTAGAACTCATCAACAACGCCACATTCAAGGTAGTCACAAATGGCAAAGCGCGGATTTTCCACCTTATTCTCAAAGGTTTGATAGATAGAGATGAACTCATCCACCCACGATTCAAACAGCTCGCACGTTTCCAACTGATGCGCACTAGCAAAGCGCTGATAGGTTTGTGACTGTTCAACACTGTGCGTAATTTCTCGGTTTTCATTCATGCCTGCAGAACCATCACCGTTAAATTCGCAAAAACCACACTCAAGACTGTCCTCATCAAGAAAGACGTCGATGCGCGCAAAGGGCAAAATGGCATCGTAGCGTCGAGGAATCAAGATGAGATCTTCCAAGCGCTTATCAAATGAAAAAATACTACGGTATGCTTCATCTTCAAGATAGTGCGTAATGACTTTGCACAAAATGGTATGACATGTCTCAGAGATCGATTTAAAAGCATTCCAGCTTGCATTATTGAAAAGGCGCGGAATAAAAGAACAAGCAACTACACGCTCATGAACAATGGCAGTGGAATTTTTCATATATGAAAACGCCTGTTTTCTTCCCTCAACGTCACCACCAAGAGAATTCATAAGATCAAAGTATTCTTCGGTTAAAGCAGAATTGCTCTTCATGCAAGCTCCTTGTTTTGCTTCTTGATAAGCGCGATATTGGGACACAGCCTAGACATACAGGCCTGAAAGGCGCAATCCGGCTCTTTCTGTATTCTAATAGAGCACATCAAGAGCCTGACCCTGTGCTTTTTGCCTGCCAACTTTTATGAAAGGCGTGATCCAACTTCTTTTGCAGCGCTTGCTTTGTCGAAGTTTCCGCCCGTACGTTTGGTGAGCTCTCCCATAACGCGACCCATCTCCTTCTTAGAAGAAGCGCCCGTTTCTTTTAGAACCTCATCAATAAGCGCAAGCAATTCATCCCCGGAAACCTGCTTAGGCAAATAGCTCTCCAAAATTTCGACCTGATTAGCCAAACGATCAGTACGCTCCTGATCATTTGCTGCCTTAATAGAGCCTTCAAGCGTTTCCTTCGTTTGCTTAATAACGCGCTTGAGCATAGCGTCAACGTCCGCTTCCAGAATTTCTCTGCGTTCGTTGACCTCGATATTCTTAATTTCACCATGAACCTGACGAAGAATGCTTAGTCTATCCTTGTCCTTTGCCTTCATGGCATTTTTGATCTCTTGTTGAAGTTCTTGATACTGCATATATTCTGTCCTCCATTCTCTTCTACCTATAATACCCCCAATAAGCAAGCGCTAACGCAAACTTTGTCGTATCATAAAAAGCTACAGAAAAGGAAGGATTAACCCATGACGCAAACACCTCAAAACGATGCTATCCGTGTTCGCTTTGCTCCCTCACCAACAGGCGAGCTTCACATTGGCGGTGCTCGAACCGCACTTTACAACTGGGCTTTTGCGCGAGCTTGCGGTGGCACGTTTGTGTTACGCATTGAAGATACAGACCCCGAGCGCTCAACTGAAGAAAACAAGCAGGTCATTTTAAGGGCTCTTAGATGGCTTGACCTTGATTGGGACGAAGGACCTGAGGTAGGCGGAGATTTTGGCCCCTACTTGCAAACCGAACGCTTTGATACCTATCGCGAAGCACTTGAGCGCTTAAAGGAACGCGGAGCAGTTTATCCCTGCTTCTGCACCAAAGAAGAGTTGGACGAAAAGCGCGCCCAGGCAGAAAAGTCGCAGGGTGGCTATTCCGGGTATGATCGCACGTGTCGCAATCTTGATCCAGCTGAAGCGCAAAAGCGCATTGATGCCGGTGAGCCTCATGTGTGGCGCCTTAAAGTTCCTGATAACCACGGAGCAATCGAATTTGAAGATGCCGTTTATGGTTCCATGAGTTTCCCTGCAGATGTTATGGATGACATGATTCTCGTTCGCACTGACGGTACGCCAACCTATAACTTTGCAGTTGTTTGCGACGATGCCAACATGCAAATTTCGCACGTAATCCGTGGCGATGACCATCTTTCAAATACCCCGCGCCAAATTCTAATCTACGAAGCGCTTGGCTATAAGGTTCCCACGTTTGCACACCTTTCAATGATCTTGGGTTCTGACGGTAAAAAGTTGTCCAAGCGTCGCAATGCTACTTCGGTTGAGCAGTATCGCGATATGGGTTATTTGCCTGACACCTTGGTAAATTTCTTGGCGCTTTTAGGTTGGTCATTAGACGGAGAAACAACCATCATTGACCGCGAAACGCTTAAGTCTTCATTTTCGCTTGATCGCATCACTAAAAAGGATGCCATTTTTGACGAAACAAAGCTTGACTGGATGAATGGCGTCTATATTCAGAACATGCCCGCATCCGAATGGGTTGACGCAACGGCGCCATTCCTTATTCAAGCAGGCCTTTGCACTGAACAGGACATCAAAGAAAAGCATGAGTGGTTTGAAAAGCTCTATCCGCTGTTGGCGGAGCGCTTGAAGCGTCTTGACGAAGCACCTGAAAAGCTGGCCTTTTTGTTTGATGGGCCAAATGTCACCCTTGACGAAAAGTCCGTCAAAAAAGTGTTACTTAAAGAAGGTTGCCGTGCCGATGAGGTTCTAGTTGCCGTGCGTGCTATTCTTGCAGATGAATCATATCCATGGGAATGCGACCCTCTTCAGGATGCTTGTCGCAACCTCACCGAAACCCTTGACCTCAAAGCTAAGTTTATCTTCCAGCCTATTCGCGTTGCGGTAACCGGATCCCAGGTTTCACCTCCGCTTTTTGAGAGCATTGAACTTATGGAACGCGCTGACGTTGTAGCACGAATTGACTACACGCTTAAGACGGTTTTTGACAAATAATTATGACGGGCGCTGAGGAACATAGCACCAATATTCTTGATGAAAACCACCCTGCAGAATCCATCAATCTGCAGGGTGAGGGAAATTCTTTGCCAAATTCAGACGACGATAAAAGCGCCAAAAACCAAAGCACCGGTAACCAAGAGCCAGAAGAACAAACCTCAGAAGAGCCAAAAATACGCAAACGTGAACCCATCATTTTCCTGAAAAAATACTGCACGCACCTAGCAGGAAGCGAATGTAACCGTTGTTCTCTTGCTTGCCCGCATGACGCTATAACCATCACAGACGCAAGCGTTGAAATAAACGAATCACTCTGTACGCGCTGTGGTATCTGTGCTGGAATCTGCGATGCCTTCGCTTCAAAACGTGTAACCTTGTCTGACCTTATGGAACGCGTCGAAAGCATTATTAAGCTTGGCGATGCCGTATATTTCACCTGCAATGAACACCTGTTCCCGGGCTTTGAACCCAACAGTAACGTTGTTGTGCTTCCTTGTTTTGCCTGCCTACCGCCTGAATTTTGGACCTGCGTTTTAGCAACCGCAAAAAACACCGAGGTCTACCTTTATTGCGACCCCAACTATTGCAATGATTGTTTAGTTGCGGGGCCTTTTGCGCATGAACTTTTTACCCACTCAATTGAGCTGGCGCAAACCTGGACACAAAAATCAATCTTACTTGCTGACTCTGTCCCTGAGAGGCAAACACTCATTAATAAGTACGCATCAATAGACCAAGAAGAAGATTACGATCGCCGAAAAATGCTCAGCTCTTTCACCCATGAGATGGTTGATATTGCCTCAGGCAAGCATCGCAAGAAAAATTCCAAGGCGGTGCAAGAATTTCTTGAGCGAAAAGAGCGCATGAGAGCTGAAGGGATGGCGCTGAGAGAAAACGAAGCTTCGCTTGCAAGCATTGCCTTTCCAGATCTTAAAGAGGCAAAACTTTGGCCACGCAGAGAACTGCTTTCAAAAGCTATCAAACAAAATCCTTCGATTGCAGAAGAGATCACCCAATATTGTTCTTGCACTGATTGTGAGGCATGTGCGCTCTGTAAAACGTGCATAACCCAATGCCCTACCGGGGCGCGCTCGATTGACGAAGACACCAATACGGTGAAGGTTGATCCTTTACTTTGCATCATATGTGGAATCTGTGTTTCAAAATGTCCACAAGATGTTATCGACTATGAACAAATCACTGCTGATGAGTTTATAGTAGACAAAACTGAGTAAAGGAGATGACCTTTTATGGTTACCGAAAATGATTCTATAGAAGATATTCGCGCCTATTTTGCCCAAGACCGCTATGCCACCAATGCACAATGTAGCATCATTGAAGGCAAAGCAGGGTATTCAGTATGCGAAATGCCCATAACACCTGATCATCTCAATGCCAATGGCACGGTTATGGGTGGCGCAATGTTTACCCTTGCCGATTTTTCTATGGCCGTAGCTGCTAATCTTGATGAAAAACCAACCGTTGCTATCAACTGCAACATTCGCTTTTTCTCACCTGCAAAGGGCAAGAAACTTATTGCAACTTGCAAAGCAGATAAAGCAGGTAGACGCGTTGGTTTCTATACTACCGATATCAAAGATGAACTCGGTACCTACGTTGCACAATTCAATGCAACCGCTCATCGCTCATAAAGCTTTGGCTTGTTTTACTCGCTTTTTTTGCAAACCTTAAGACACAAGAAAGAAATGTCATGACTGATACGCCTTCTCAAGACGCACAAAATATACCACCAAACGCCAATCAGGCACCTCAGCCACCATTTAATCCAGCGCAAGACTACTGGGGCAATCCGCCTCAAACGCCAACGGCTCAATCCCGTTATGCAAGTCAGGTTGCTCCCCAGACGCCTTACCAGGCTCAAACTCCGCCAAGCCAAGGAGCACAAAACCAGGTTCAGCAAGGTCAGGTTGCTCAGGCATCTGGCCAAGCACCCGTACAAAACACCGCGCAAGTTCCTGTCTCAGCTCCAGGCCAAGCACAAAGTCCTGTCCAAGTTTCTGTCCCGGGTCAAATTCAGAATCCACCTCAAACCCCTTCGCAAAATCAGGGGCTTTCTTCGGGTAGCCTTGCACTGACACTGGTGCTTTCGGTTGGCATTCCTTTCATTCTTACTATGATCTTCGTTTTCGCTTTTGTTGCAAATACGGTCTCTCCCGTAATGGATACTGCCACTTCGCAAGAACAGACCAGCGCACCTACCGTTTCAACCGAATACTTCAACAGCGATCTTCGGTACCGCTATTACCTCAATGAAAACGACAATTCTTCAATTACCACCAGCGAGCTTTCAAAAATTGCTTCCTACTATTCAGGAGCCGGACAAACTACTGACGGAAGCTACAACCCCGGCGTTTACTATGTAGGCAAAGACATCCCTGCAGGGTCTTATTGGCTTTCTGGCGAAGAAACTACCACAACCTACTACTTCAAATTGACGCCCGACAATTCTTCGCAAGGCTCTACCACCTACACGGTTGCCCATGAAAATAGCTATTATGGACATAACATCGTAGAAGTATCCGAAGGCGAAGTTCTTATTGCTGAAAGTAGCGCACTTGCCCTTGATAAAATGACGAAGAAGTTTTCTGCGCCCTATCAAAGTGGCGTTTATCGCGTAGGGATTGATATCCCTGCAGGAACTTATACACTTTCCCCCGGTAGCGCGAATGACTACTATGCCTACTATGTCATGAAGGATCTCTCTTATACCAACGACAGTTATATCGACAAAAGCTACTTCATGAATAGCAAAGAACAGCCCACCATCACCCTTGAAGAAGGAACCTATATTGAGCTGTACAATCTTACGATGAAGTCAGATTCGGTAACGATATAGCAATTTTTGTCCTCTATGCCAATTTTTCTTAGAACATACATCACGAAAATAAAGGCTTTCTGATTTGTTGTCAGGAAGCCTTTTTCGATGGATGGCTACAAGCGAGATTACCCATCCAATTTCGCTCATTTATATCTCATCTATACGCTCGATGATGTTCAATCCCAACAGAGGCAATCCTCACAAGCGCGCGTTATCTCTTTTTGCGTGATCTGCCAGAGCGTGATCTTTCTGAGAGCGATCTGCCCGAGCGTGGTTCTTTAGCGCTCGTCTTCTCTTCAAAAAGATTCTTTAGATACATGAAAATAGTTGCCAAGCTACTTACATCTTCTTCGGGCTCATTCGAAGAGGATGCAGGCATCAGCACTTTCATAGGTACGGTCATCTTCTTTTTATCGGCCAAATATCTTCCCGATTTACGACGCAAAGCGCTGGCTTGATCCCTTGATAAAACAATAGGCTCAACTACCAATTTTCCTCCCGTTACGGAAATGGTCTTTATACCATGTTCAAACGCAAAGGCCTTCAGGCGCGCTTTATCAAACTGATTGTGTGTAGCTTTAGGCATCTCCGGGCGCTTTTGTAATAGCTCTTCGTAAATTTCATCTACCGCATCTAGCGAATTAGCGCTCGCAATCTTTCGATAGTACAAAACGCGCTCATCCGCATCAGGGATATACTCTTCTGGAATATAGGTATGATCAGACGTGTTGACTACAATGTCAGAAAGCGCTGGGGGAAGATAGTCAGCACTTGCAGGCGCCCCTTCGCGCGTATTAATTACTGCCTGAGAAAGCATTTGTGCAAACAAATCAAACCCAACCGCTGACATATTTCCGCTCTGTTCTGCTCCCAAAATGCTTCCCGCACCACGAATTTCTAAGTCCTTCATGGCAACACGCATTCCACTTCCCAGATCAGTATTTTCGTTAAGCGCCGTCAAACGTGCCTGCGCCTCTTCGGTAAGCGGAATATTGTCAGGGAACAAAAAGTACGCATATGCTTGCGTTGATGAACGTCCTACACGGCCTTTGAGCTGATACAGTTGCGCAAGCCCCAACCGTTGCGAATCTTCAATGATCAGCGTGTTGGTATGAGGGTTATCAATGCCACTTTCAATGATGGTAGTTGCCACCAACACATCAAGTTCTCCGGCAGAGAAATCTTCCATTACGTGCTCAAGTTCTTCTTTAGTCATTTGACCATGAGCAACACCAACGCGCGCCTCGCCCGCAGCTGCCATAACGCGCTTTGCGGCCTCGTCAATTGAGCGAACACGATTGCTCACATAATAGACCTGCCCTTTTCGTGCAAGCTCACGGCGAATTGCATCAGAGACAACATCGGGATCCCACTCACCTACGTGAACCTTGACCGATCTTCTATCGTCAGGTGGCGTCATAATCAAACTCATATCACGCACACCGGAAAGCCCCATCTGCATAGTGCGCGGAATAGGCGTTGCCGAAAGCGTGAGAACATCAATTGACTCTCTCATGTTCTTCAGTTGCTCTTTGTGCGCCACGCCAAATCGTTGCTCTTCGTCAATAATAACCAAACCTAAATCACGAGGATTAACATCACGCGAAAGCAACCGATGCGTTCCTACGAGTACCGACACTTCCCCGCTGGCAAACCCCGCCAGGGCTTCCTTTTGTTGCGCAGGTGTTCTAAAGCGGGAGAGCACCTCAACGCGTATGTCATAGGGAGAAAAACGTTCCGAGAACGTATTGAAGTGCTGTTGCGCCAAAATGGTAGTAGGACAGAGCACCATGACCTGCTTATCATCTTGCGTTGCTTTAAAGGCCGCCCTTAAGGCAACTTCTGTTTTGCCGAAACCAACATCGCCACAAACAAGTCTATCCATTGGATGTGCCGACTGCATGTCTGCTTTGATATCCGCAATTGCAGCAAGCTGATCAGGGGTTTCTTGATAAGGAAAATCACTTTCCATCTGGGTTTGCCAAATGGTATCTTTGCTATATTGATACCCCTTTGTGGTGGCCCTCCTGGCATAGACATCTACCAGGTCAAACGCAAGTTTTTTAGTTGCCTTTCGTGCTTTGCCAATAGCGCGCGACCAATCGGAGGTATTGAGACGCGTCAGGCGCGGACTTGCACCTTCAGGGCCAACATAGCGCGTTACCCTATCAAGCTGTTCTACCGGAACATACAATTTATCCCCTTGATCATACTCAAGGAGCAAGTAGTCTCTCTCAACCCCGCCAACCTCTTGGCGAATAATCTCTCTAAAAAATGCTACGCCGTGTGCTGCATGAACAACGTAATCACCCGGTTTATAGGGGAAGGTTACTTCGGTGACATCAACCCTGCGCTTTTTGCGAACCGTCATAGAGCCTTGCGTGTCAGCTAAAGCAACAAGGGCAAGTTTAACAGCGGGAAAAATCATGCCCAGAGGAATTTCGACATCAACAATACTTACCACTCCCCGCTTAAGCTTTTTTACTGCCTTGCCGGAGTTCTTAATATCCCCTTTGTCCTCTGCCGTATCCTGCTCTGAGTCCGACTCTTCAAGATCATCGCCGAGCACATCAAGCACTTCAACAATAGGGATGCCCAAATCAACCAGCGCAAGCTTCATTTCGTTTCGCGCACGAAAATGCGGGACCGAAAATACCACGGTAAAACCTGCATCTACCAAAGAATGCAACCGACCAAAAAGCTTATCGGGATCTCCCGCCACATCCACGCGCTTTACGACCAGCTCACCATCAAGCTCTACCCCTACGCGCATAATCGAAACATAGGTCGCGCGCAAATTTGAGCCAAAATCTAGCTCATTGATAGGAAGATATATGCTCTCCGTCGTGACTGATGTCCCCTGCGCTCTTTTTGCTTCATCATCTAAAAAGTGAAGCGCATCATCAATCAAAGAGCGCGGTTCAATCAACACGGTCAGCGTATCTTTTGAAAGATAATCGCCTACGCATTGCGTTTCTTCGTACAAAAACGAAAGAAGCGCATCAGGACAATCAACAGAATCATCCTCTAAGTTAAGCAATAATTCTCTCATTGCCTGGTTAGTCTGCGCAGGATTCAAAAGCTTTTTCCGTGCAAGGCTTTTTCCTTTGGCCGTTGCCTCAAATTCTTTCACAGGATATATTTCAAGACTATCAAGCGAAGATATCATTTGCCCGGTTGATGGAAGGAATTTGCGAATTTCTTCTAGCTCATCCCCAAAAAAATCTAAACGAACCGGATAGGGCAAATTACCGGGGTATACATCAAGCGTTCCGCCCTTGCTACAAAATGTGCCCGGGCCGGCAAGCTTGCCCGTATTTTCGTAGCCACGTTTTACCAGTTGCTCAACCACGTCTTCATATGACGATAACTCCTCAGTAGGATCTTCACTGTAGTCACGCCCCGATTCAACTACCAGCGGTTTTGCCAAAAGCTCACTTGCAGGAACCAAACGTTTTAGCAAAGCACGCGCAGAAGAAACAACTATGCATTCTCTGCCTTCTTGAAGTGCCCAAAGAGCTTCTTGACGCTTGGCAATTTCTTGTGCCGAAGCACTATATTCAAGCAAAAAGGGATTATCGCTTCTCTGCGAAAATCTGAAGACCTTTTCTTCGCCAATAAATGATCCAACACTGCGAGCAAAACTATCTGCAGCGTCTTCACCTGCGGTAACTACCAACGTTGGTTGAGGATTACGAGCAAAGCGTGCCGAAACCAAGAAAGGACGAGCCGAAGAAGCAACGCCTAACGTTGCATCCTCTCCCGCATCAAGCTTTCCCCAAAATTGCTTGAGCGCTTCGGTTTTGTCGAGCGGTATTACCAAAGAATCTATCAGCATTGAAAGTACTCTTTCTTTATATGTTCGTATGTTTTGATACGCACTCCCCATGCGTTCTGTTTGTTGCGTATATAGCGTTCAGTCCCCCACGCCTTTATTTTCTATTTGGGAAGCATTCTTCCTTCTGAATGCTTCCCAAATATTCGCAACACTTGTTTGCCGTATTGTTCAGATTGAGCTAGTCTACTAAAAACACTTTAATACAGAAACCTAAATCTATGCCACCAGAGAAGAAAACAACCAAACGCCTTCGTGCCCTTACTGTTGCAGACCGCATGAATGAGCATTATCCAAAAGCGGAATGTGCCCTTCATTACTCTACGCCCTTTACGCTGACTATTGCCGTATTACTTTCAGCTCAAACCACCGACGCTGCGGTTAATAAAGTAACACCCCGCCTCTTTGAGCAATTTGGAACTCCCAGCGCAATGGCTCAAGCAGACCCCGAAGACGTTGCAAACATCATTCATTCCCTTGGATTTTATCGCACCAAAGCGAAGAATTGCATAGCCTGCGCTCAAATGATCATGTCTGATTTTGCAGGCGAAGTACCGCAGAGCATGGAAGAGATGCAAAAGCTTCCCGGTGTGGGAAGAAAAACTGCAAACGTGGTACTTAATGAAGCATTTGGCATTGTTGAAGGAATTGCGGTAGATACCCATGTTTTTCGTATTGCGCACCGGCTAAGGCTTTCTTCGCCTTCTTCTGATACGCCTAGCAAAACAGAACAAGACCTGCTCAAGCTTTTCCCCAAAGAATATTGGGAGCCTATCAATCATCAATGGGTGCTTTTTGGAAGAGAGATCTGTAGCGCACGAAAGCCAAAATGCCATGAATGTTTCATCGCTGATCTTTGCCCTGAAGCACCAAAAGAAATGACCGAAAATAACTTTTAAGCTACGACATGCAAGCCAAAACGATGAGCAACTTTTAGGCTTCGATACGTGAGCCACTCTTACTTCTTTTTGATATCGTGTCCCGCACGTGTAAGCTCTGCTACAACTGATTCCACCAGCAGGGGCAACTGCTCATGAACCTTAGGGGTAAGACCTACTACAAAATCGGCCGGACTCATGTTCTCAACTTGCATACCGTAGCAAATGCCCTGAGCAGAATATCCCATAAGGCTGGCAGCATCAAATAAATCAGCAAGCTTTAAATCATGCAACGAAGTCATGGCGCTTTGATTGCGCGCTATATCGTAGGGCTTAAAGCGAAAAACGGTACCCGGTTCAGCATCTGTTCCATCAACGGCATCCACCGTGATAATGAAGTCAAAGGAATCAACATAAGAAATCATATCCATGCTCATACATCCCACATCAAAAAGAGAAACCTCTTCGGGAAATTCATAACCAGCAACAAGTTCATCATAGACTGCCGGCCCAATACCATCGTCTAGCATGAGCTTATTGCCAACACAAAATACTGCCGTTTTCATTTATGCGCCAACCGTAGGACGAATCATAATATTGTAATATGTAGCGGCCGCTAAAAACACCACGGCAATCAAAGCAGAAACCAACGCCCAAATTTTTTGCTCTTTTAGATAGGTTTCCTTTGTTTTGCCTCGCTTGAGGGCGCGCTGGCAAGCATATCCTTGAGATACGCGCGCAAAAACAATAGTTACAATTGCCAGAATTACCGCCATTAAAACCGCAAGCGCAATGGAAAGTGGTGCGGGATTAGAATAAGCAGCATATAAAAGATTATCGGCAAAAAGCCAGATAGGATAATAAAGAATAGTGATCCAAATACCATGCGCAGGTCCCCAAATAGGGGGCATGAATAAAGCACCCAAATTAATAGGTGGAAGCCCTTCCATTAAAGCTTCACGATAAGCTTTATCCTCTTTTGCATTTTCATTTACTAATTCATCTTCTTGATTTGCCATGAGTAATCCTTATCGATAGCTTTTCATATAAGGATTATATCTTTTAAGCGAAGCCTTCTATACACCAAGACTGCCAAGCGCCCGCTTTCATTCGGTAAATATCTTCTACCCATAAGTAGCTAGAACAACCCTCCCAAAACGCAACTATGCCCGAGAGAAAACTCTCGGGCATAGTCAAATCCACCACTGTTACGCCCGATTAAATCGAGCGAAACTGACAAGATTAATGCTTATCCATTGAGTGATCTTCGCCAACAATGACGTGACGCTCAGGATCATAAACCTTACCGCCATGCTCCTGACGGAACAACATGAGCTTAGTAGGTGCAGCACCCTCAATGTTAGAGAGGTAAATGTGAAGCATTGCAAAGCAGATGAATACGAACATCATGAAGTAGTGAATGATGCGCATAGACATTGCTCCGCCTACCAAGTTGGTGCCTGCTGCGAAGAAGGTCCACTCTGAAGTTGGAACCCAGAGACAGAAGCCGGTGTAAGCCATGATCAAAATGAGAACAGGAATAAGAACATAGGTGATCTTTTGTGGAACACCAAGTTTTGCTCCCAATGGATGCTCTTTCTTGATAAAGAGGTAGTACTTAATCCAAGGACCAAGCTGATGGCGACTATCTGACTGAGGAAGCCAGGTCTTGATGTCGCGTACGGTGTTGCGCGTACCACCCGTAGGTGCAGAATATACCAAGAAAGACATAACAACACGAACGATACAATTGGTAACCCAGATCATACCCACTGCAACATGCAAGCCACGAGCAACGCCCGTAAATGCTGCCCAAAATGGGAAATGGATAATGAAACCAGAAAAGATTAAGAGAATCATGCAAACAAGGTTAACCCAGTGCGTGATTACAAATGGCAGTGGATGTGCCTCGCGATAATGAGCCAAATGTGCCATTTATTTCACCCCCCAAGGGCTGGTTACCGTCTCAAAGTGCTTGCCGGTTGAAGGCTCGGAAACATGAACAGCGCAAGCGGTACATGGGTCGAAGCTGTGAACCGTACGCAATGCATTGATAGGCATTTCAACGTTAGATACTGGAGTGCCAATAAGAGCTTGCTCCATAGGACCAGGAACGCCATCTTTGTTACGAGGAGCAATGTTCCACGTAGTAGGAATGATGATCTGGTATCCAGAGATTTTACCATTATCAACATGCTCGGTGTGATAGAGAGCGCCACGAGGTGCCTCCCAGAAACCAGTACCAGAACCAGTAATGGTTTGAGGTGCGCGGAAGTATTCGCTATCTCCGCCTTTAACAGCCTCGATAAGCTCGTCAACCCATTCAACCATCTTGTCTGCAAGATAAACGGTCTCAACCTGGCGAGCAGCAACACGACCAAGCGTAGACTGCAACTGGCTAACTGAAAGACCGAGGTCAGACATAAGGCCGTCAAGCAAGCTCTTGATGGTCTTGTTGCCACGCAAGTAAGCAGCAAGAACACGAGAGAATGGACCAGCTTCCATTGGCTTTCCGTCATAGCTTGGAGACTTAGCCCAAGAATAACGATCATTGATAACGGTGGTATTACCCTTGTAGTATTCAGTGAACTGTGGCTCGGTAACGCCTTCGCGTGGATTGAGCTCAGAGTCACCAACATACCAAGAGTGACCAATGTATTCCTTGATGAGATCTTCGTTAACCTCAGAAAGGTTGAGGTTTTCGTCGATAACACCAGAAGGAAGATAGCGCTTGCTCATTTCAAATGAAGGCTCTTCGAAAACGCCCCATGAAATGTAGCGACCGCAACCTTTACCAAAGGTAAGAGCTGCCTTGTAAGCAGGAGCAATAGCCTTGGTGTCCTGGATAATAGTTGACTTTACCCAGTCACGAAGTTCGCGAACTAATGACCAAAGGTCGTCAAGCTTTTCTTCAGTTGGAACAAAAGAAGTACCGCCAGGAACGATGGTCATAACGTGTGGCATTTTGCCACCCAAAAGTGCACAAATCTCAGAAGCTTTTGCCTGCATGGTCAAAGCCTCAATGTAGTGAGCGGTGCAGATAAGGTCAAGCTCAGCGCCAAGGGTGAATTCCTTAGCAACATTGCTATCCAAGAACCAGCCACCACTGAAGATTGAAAGCTGACCGTTGTTAGCAAACGTTTGAAGCTTTTCTTTCAAAGCTTTGAGGTCAGACTGGCAAGAAGTGCCTGCAGCCTGAGCCAAATCAAGTGCGTCAGCAACATTAGCATTGAGCGCATTGATTGGATTTACGTAGTCAAGAGCAGTCAAAGTGTAGAACCACAAAATGTGACTGTGGAGGAACTGACCGCCTTCAATAAGGTTACGGATGATACGAGCATTGTTAGGAATGGTAATTCCGTAAGCCTTCTCAGCAGCAATAGTAGATGCGTGAGAGTGAGAAACAGGGCAAACGCCGCAGATACGCTGAACAATGTGAGCAGCATCTTCTGGGGTGCGGTTCTGCACTACGAGCTCCATACCGCGGAAACAACCGCCGGAAACCCAAGCATCAGTTACAACGCCGCCTTCGACTTCCATCTCTACACGAAGGTGACCTTCGATACGAGTAACTGGATCGATAATAGAACGTGTCATAATTTATTTGCCTCCCTTCAGGACTTCATCGTCGTACTTGCCGATTGCTCCCTCAGGATGCTTTGCGTCCCATTCACGTACTTCCTCGAAGTCTGCGCCACCATCACAACGACCAGTCTTCTTCATGCCAAAGCCGTGGATAACGAGTGCAGCTGCAACGATACCAGTAACCGTCCAAGCAATTGCTTCAGGCTGAATAGTTGCGCCACCGATACGCAAGTCACGGAAACGAGCGCGGAATGGAGTGTTTGTCTCTACCCAGTTATGACCTGGATCATTGGGGTTAGCAGTACAACAACCAATGCAAGGAGCGCCTGATGCTACGCACCAAGAACGACGGCGGTTCCAGCGAACAACACCGCAGTTTGCTTTGGTCTGAGGACCGCGACAACCCATTGGATACAAACAGTAGTTCAAAGCTTCTTCTTTGGTACCGAATGCATAAACGAATTCGCCATTCTCAAAGTGACCACGACGTTCACAGTTGTCATGAATGGTTTGGTTGAACATAACCTTAGGCTTGTTCTCTGAAGTAAGCTCAGGAAGTTGACCAAGAAGAATTGCGTCAACGAGAACTGCTTCAACCCACTCTGGGTTTGCAGGACAACCTGGAACGTTTACCACAGGAGTAGCAATGCCAGACTTCTTAAGGAATGCCTGAACGCCCAAAGCGCCTGAAGAATTAGGGTTAGCACCCATCCATCCACCGTTAACTGCGCAAGATCCAAGAGCAACTACAGCAAATGCATTTTCTGCTGCCTCAATTAAGTGCTGTGTACCAGGAGTGTTAGCCACGCGAAGTGCTTGACCATTCCATCCTTCCAAAACCGCACCTTCGTAAATGAGGATGTATTTACCTTTGCTTGCCTCGATTGTCTGTGCCTTGGCTTCTTCCATAGACCAACCTGCTGCTGCAGAAAGAGTCTCGCAATAGTTCAAAGAGATCATATCGAGAACAACTGTAGCAGGATCAGGAGTGTCTACCTGAGCAAACGACTCTGTACAACCAGTGCAGGATGCGCCTTCGATCCAAATCACAGGTGCAAGAGCGCCTGACTCTTTACCAATCACGGAGTTCTCGATTGCCTTAGCAACACGAGGAGCAGCCAACTCAGAAAGACCTGCTGCAACCGCGAGAGAGCCACAGAGTTTCATAAACGAACGACGAGAAACACCACGTGCTTCAAGACTTTCTAGAAACCCTGGTTTGGTAGCCTCTGTTACCATGTGCACACCTCCTTAGGGTGTCCTTGTCCAGTAAAACTTCTGAGCCTATTTTCGTAGAATCTCCATATAAATTTCGCGAGGATTTTATAAAGGCCAAGGGTATTTTCCGCCAGTGGCAAGAAAATGTTACCTATGTTTTGCGTAGTAACACAATCGGCAATTCTATTGCATATTTTTGGCTCGAATGTGGCAAGAAGTCGAAAAAAATGTGCCTCTTTCCTGACTGCTCAAGAAAAAGGCACCTGAAAAATCACCCAAATTATTTAATTTGTCTAAAAGATTTTTGTTACCGTCACTTTTTAAACGTCAACAAAATTTTTCAGCGATGCTTAAAGCAAGGCTCGCTCCTAGTAATTCTCTGCTCGAATTTCAAAATGAGCACGAGGATGAGCACAGACAGGGCAAACCTCGGGAGCTTCTTTTCCAATATGGATATGTCCACAATTGTTGCATTTCCATGCATATACTTCGCCCCGTTTGAAGACTTCACCATTGTTAATACGCTCAATCAACGCGCGATAACGAGCCTCGTGTTCTTTTTCAACGCCCGCTACCCCGTCAAAAAGCTCAGCGATATCAGCAAATCCTTCCTCACGAGCGGTCTTGGCAAATTCGGCATACATATCTGTCCACTCGTAATTTTCCCCCTCAGCTGCATCGGCTAAATTTTCGAGCGTTGACGGAATAGAACCCCCATGCAATGCCTTAAACCAGAGCTTTGCATGTTCCGCTTCGTTTTTGGAGGTTTCATTAAAGATGTTCTGAATTTGTACATAGCCATCTTTTTTTGCCTGGCTTGCATAATAGGCATACTTGGTATGCGCCTGGGATTCTCCCGCAAATGCTGCCATCAAATTTTTTTCTGTTTGAGATCCTTTGAGTTGCATTGTTTACCCCTTTTCTTTTTTGACCCTCACAATGCTTTTATTATACGAAGAAACCAGCACATTTTTTTAGAATCCAAGCAAAGATACATGAAGAAATACACGTAAAGTTTTAATGCACTATTCGCGTGCGCAAACAAGACAAAAAATCCCCTGTGACAAACGAAACATCTCTTAAGGTTTTGGAATGCATTTAGCAAACTTCCGTATAATGTAACCACTTTGATTTTAGAGAAAGGACAGTAATGACAAATTCAGCGACCTTTGCTTTTTTAGCGCCCCAAGGCACGTATTCAGATGAAGCCGCTCGCACGTTTGCGAAGAAAATGGGATGCGAAAATCCTGAATTTGTTGAATGCCCTTCCTTTAATGAAATCTACGAAGCGGTTGAACGCGGAAAATGCGAATACGGGGTTTTGCCTATCGAAAATTCTCTTGAGGGTGCCGTGACGGGAACGCTTGATATTTTTGCTTTCCGCGGTGGCATTTCCATTGTTGGTTCCACCGTAATTGATATTCATCATTGCTTGCTTCTTAATCCTGAAGCTTCACTTGAAGACATCACTACCATTTCAAGCCATCCACAAGCGCTTGCTCAGTGCCGACGCTATCTTAACGAGCGCTTCCCTTCTTTGGATCGCATTACAGCAGCATCAAGTGCAGCAGCTGCCCGAAACGCCTCTGAAGATAAAACCGTTGCAGCTATTGCCAATAAATTTGCCGGAGAGCTTTTTGGATGCAAGCTTGAAGAAGAAGGCGTTGAAGACCATTTTGGCAACCAAACCCAATTTGTTCTTATTGCGCGCCAAGGCCATCCCAATATTATCGAAGGCGAACGCTATAAAACTTCCCTTGCGTTGTTTTTAGGTGCCGACCGCCCTGGTTCTCTTTTGATGATTCTTTCCGAATTTGCCTATGCTGACATCAACTTAACCAGCATTCAATCTCGCCCCACCAAGCAGGGGTTGGGAAGCTATATGTTCTTTGTTGATATCGAAGGATCTCAAGATGACCCTCGTGTCAAAACCGCCCTTGACTGCCTGCGTCTAAAGTTGCAAGAAGTTAAGGTATTAGGAACCTATCCACTTGATTAAAGGAGCAAATCGTCTTTGAAGACATAAGCATTCCGCTGTCATGTACGGAGCAAGAGCCTGATTCGATTTCAGCACATACGAAGCAAATTTGATTAATGCCTGCCTGCACACTTGCAAGCAGGCATTTTTAAACGATCCGCCACCAAAAATCAGTGCGAAGTGAAACTGTTTTCCATTTCGTTATAGGCGAAGAAGCCTTCCTTGATAAGGTCTGAAAGAATGCTTTCAAATTCTGCTTTTGACACGTGATCTCTGCCTGCTTTTTGCTCAAAACTTTGAAGCTCTTCAAACAGATTTGAAAAGGAAATCCCGGGTTGAGCCAAGACAATCCTGACAAGCTCTGCGCGTTTTTGTCTCCGCGAGCCTTTAAATGTTGACTGCTTTGCATAGTGCTTAGAGCGCCGAGAAGGATTGGGGAGCGTTTTCTTAAGATAATTTCCGTAATCAAGAAGCGCATAATACCAACCCCGCGGGTTATCCTGAGAACAGGTGTTGAGGATATATGGTTCAAGTGTTTTATCGCTCACTTGGTCTTGCTCAGGGAAAAATTCATGGAGGAAAACCGTCCGAACGTTCGTTTCTAAGTAAAGCACAGGCTGATTGTAGGCAAATGCCATTATTCCCCCTGCGGTTGCACTTCCAATGCCCGGTAAACTCATAAGTTCCTCCCTAGTTTTAGGGAGAGCGCCCTGATAGTGTTCAGAGCACTGCTCAGCACAACGTTTAAGCATGAGCGCGCGACGGTTATATCCCAGCCCCTGCCACGTTTCTAGAACCAGCGACACCTCAGCGCTAGCAAGCGCATCAATGGTAGGGAAAAGTTTCATGAACGATGGCCAATAACGCTCAACGCGCGAAACTTGAGTTTGCTGAAGCATTACTTCTGAGACCAAGATGGCATAAGGATCATCTATGCCACGCCACGCAAGACCACGGTAGAGCCTTTCGCCTTCTTGCCATACCTTTTCAATGAAAGCTTTTTCTTTGTTACTCAGTTTCAATTTAGTGCGCCATCGAACTATCAACAGTACAGAAGGAGTGACTACGAAGGACAAGCCTTGCTAAGAGCCTCTTGGATAACGGGATGATTTTCATCAAGCTCAAAAAGATCTGCAACCGTGATAGAAGAGAGGTAGGAAAAAATGAGCGCATCAAGGCCACACCAGGCAGCATGAAAGCTACATTCGCCTGAGCGTTCGCAAAATTCCGGATCATGGGTACACGGTGAAACATTTATACAACCCTGCACCGCCTCTATAACTTCTTTAAGCGTAGTTTTGGTTGGATCGCAGTTAAGCGCTAAGCCACCTCTAACACCCCGCGTTGTTTTGAGGATGCCTGCTTTAACCAGCTCATGCTGAATACTGCGCGCAAATGAATACGGAATGTCTTCAATTTTGGCAATTTGAGCAATGGAGCTATATGCTTCTTGTTGCTGATAAGCCGCTCTGATGATTCGACAGGCATAATCACACCGACGAGTGATCTCCATGATTACTCCTTCAGCAAATCATCAAACGAATCAAGCTCATCGATGGTCTTACGGAAATCTTTAACCACGAAATCTTCCATTTCTTGATATTGCTCAGAATCAAGAGGCTGGAAGTTGGAAAGACGAGCAACAATATCGTCAGTATGAACTGCCACAAAGCGTTCCTGAGACAAGCTTTGGCGATAAGCATATTCCACTGCTTCAGAGGTGATTGCAACAATTTCAAAACGAGACATTGAAGCAGAAAACTTAACCATTTGAGAGACGTCTAATCCACGCAAAGACGGATGAGCCGCTTGAGCAGAACGCCAAAGAGCTTTTCGTTCCTCTTCGTTAGGAAAATCAATATCTACCAGACGATAATCCGGCGATCCTTCAAGAAAGAACGGTGAGATATTTTCAGGGTTGGATGCAGAAATAAATACCGTTACTTCTGGGTTTTCCATTGCGGAGCGAATGAGAGAAACAGCCTCTCGTGCCCCACGCGTCATCTGCGCTTGCAAAATGTCACGAGGGTCATCAAAGGATGGCTCGGTGATAGGCAAGCTCCATAAGTCAAGATCTTCCAATATTAAGGCCGTAGGACCGGTAAACCCTATGCGCGAAAGGTTGCTCAAGCGCGATTTGAAATCAGCCGAGGCCATGACGCAGAGAATAGGCTGACCTTGCACATTTTGGTCAAAACGCATACGGACAGCAGGAATTTTCATTTCTCCTACCGTGGCAACCATGAAATAATTTGCATCCTCACGCGCAGGAGAGCGGAATACTAACGTACCAACGCCCGGCATTTGAGGTAACCCGTGACGCATATTGAGCATTTTGATGAATTGACGAAATTCAGGATCACGGTCTTTACCAATACCAAATTTGGCCATTTCGACAATGACTGAATCAAACCCTGAAATAGAAGAATAATCAAAGCGATTTACGTTCTTTGATTCAGATTCGCTTTTCCTTTTCTTCTTTTTAGTTGGAATAACAATCTGAGGAAACTCAATAGCACGAGGCGCTGGGCTTGCCTCTGCTTCTTGAGGCGCCGAAGGGTTGGACTCAGGTTCATCAGCCTCTGATGAAGACTCAGAGCTAGGTTGGCTTTCAGCATCAGCTTCCTGATGACGCTCAAGCATCCCACTGACCGCCTCGGACACATTGGATAGGACATCGCCCTCTTCAATCTGACAAAGGACGTCAGAAGGAAGACCAAGGATATCTTGGTTTACCATCTCTGCCATATCTTCAAGCGCTTCTCTTGAAAGACCAAATTCTTCAAGCTTATCAAGCGCAAGCTTTTGCAACTGGTCGGCATGATGGGCCATTTCGTCAGCAGACCAGTATGGTTCAAGTTTTTCAAAAATGTATTCTGCTAAAGAGCGTTGCCCGGTCTTGACGGCAAGGTTCCATGCTGTTTCCATGCCTTCAAGGGAACGTTCGCTTGGAACAAGGTTTTCGTTCTTTGCGCGCTCAAATGCAGCAAGATACAAATGGATACCGAGCGTTTTGTCTCCCGCTTCAACCGCTGAAGAAGCATGGAGCAAGTAATCCTCGGAAGAATTAGAACGATTATCTTTAGAAGATCTATTTCTATTGTCTATATTATCCATTTCGAGAGCACCTCTAAAAAAGTACACCGGTAAAGCCAATTTTTAATTATTACTATAAAGCTAGCATATAGAAGATACCCAGATTTCTTGAAAAAGTCACAGGGTTGTTACTTCCAATCAAGAATATTCCAGCCCTGCTCTTTGGCTGTTCTGCGCAAAGGATTATCAGGGGTAACAGCGCACGGATATTTTGCAGCTGCAAGCAAATCTCTATCAGAATGATGATCCCCATAGGCATAGAGCAAAACCCAGTTGCCTTTTCCGTATATCTGGTTTGCCTTTTCAACTACCAGGCGAAGCTTTTCTTTGCCCTCTACCGGTGTTCCATCTACCATGCGGGTATAGCATCCCTGACCATCAATTTTCATACGAGTCGAAAACTGTCTGGTAAAGCCATGAGTTTTCATTGCTTGGCGAACAATGGGCTCAAACGTTGCAGAAACAGCCCAAACCTCGCGCCCCTTTGAGCGATGATATTCAATCTCTTTATCTGCCAAGGCACGGAAGCGATAATCGATTTTCTGGTCATAGAATTCAGCAAGAAGCTGATCAACCTTATCTTTAGGCATTCCTTCAAATGCAGAAAAGACCAAGCTTCTTACCCAGCTCTCATTTTGCGGAAGGCGAAACTTGTAAGCAACGCCCCAGGCGGCAATACGAGAAACAACACGCTTGGTTAAAAAGCCGTTGAGCCAAAGGTGACGCACAAGCAGAACGGGAGAATTGCCAGAAATTGACGTGCCATCGAAATCAAAAACAACAAGCTCTACGGGAGATTCTGTCGTTGCGCTAACCATTAAAACTCTTTCACTCCAAGCGCCCTGCTACAGGCGCAACCATATCTTTTAAAAAATTATGGTCAGATTTTATGCGTAATGCAAATAAAAGGCCATTTTTTTACAAAACTGCGTCTTTAATTTATAGGCGGTAACGATGCACTAAACCCCTATCGCCCAATCAAGCAACACAGCAAATCAAGACAAAAAAAGAGGCTTTATAGATTCAAGAATCATAAAGCCCCTGTTTTGACTGAATGGCGGGATGTACGGGACTCGAACCCGCGACCTCCGACGTGACAGGCCGGCGCTCTAACCAGCTGAGCTAACACCCCTTGCTTCAACAGCTTGATTATTATACCCATAAATCAATGGGTAACAAGGGATAATTTGAAAAAAATTTCAACTTTTTTAAATTACCCCAAATAATGCGTGATTACTTGCTCTTTTTCTTGCTCTTTTTCTTCGAGGAACGACCCGGTTTAAGCGCAGAGGTGATTGCATTGCCTGCGCTTTCCAATACGGGAGCAATCTGCTTGAGAGAAGTATCGGCAAAATTGTATGCCTGCGTAGATACCGCTGACAAAGCCTGCTTAGCTGATGGCTTCTTCTTGAAAACAGAAACGCCATTCATGAAGGAATCACGAGCCGTTGCTACAACTGCAGCAAGTCCTGCCATATCTCCGCCGTTTTCGAAGTACTTAACTGCAGCATTACCAATAGCAGCTGTGCCACCATAAGCAATAGCGGTCTTAATTGCCCAGCCAAGACCAGGAACCAATCCGGCAGTTAGGCGTGCCACTGTTCTAAATACAAAGGCGCTACCCAAAACTGCTGCTAATTCCTTAATACGATCAACGCTTAAGGTGTGACCATATGCTGCAGCAATTTGCAAAACCATCTTTGCCTGATTGATTACCATGAGGGGCAAGTCAGCACCTGGAAGGAAGAATACCAACCCAATGCCGGCATTCTGTGCAGAGGTAGAATAAACAGCCTCAAGCGAAAGAGGTCTCTTTACAAACGGATAAGCAATTGAGAATGCGAGGCGCTTTTCAGGCTGAGCCTTAACGATCCAAGAGCCAATTTCATCCGCGAGATCATCTTTAATGCCATCGTGAAATTTTTGACCCTCTTTAGGAGCGACAACGTTTTCATCGTCAAGTGGATGACCCATTTCCTGAGCACGCTTCTTAAGGCCTTCTGGATCCTCTGTAACAACCAAAGTTGGAACATTGACTGACTTCAATGCAGCGGCAAGCGCAACGGATTCTACGCTATTAGCCGCAGCGATTACTGCAATGTCACAAGGAGCATCCACATCAGGATTTTGCGTTGGTACATAGCTAATCATCACACGAGAATTTGGTGATTCACTATTAAACCCCGCACGCACAAAAACTTGAAACTCTCTGGAAGTAGATTCGTCAATAAAAACATTAACGGCCACAACTGATTTCTTTGCTGTCTCAATATCCATTGCGGCTTTGAATAGATCCGTAATATTAGTTGGTAATTTCATAGTTCCCCCGATCACTAACGTCCATTATGAACCCATACTGAATTAATAAGGCCAAGCATTACGAAATTCACCAACATAAACGACGATCCGTAACTCATAAACGGCAAAGGAATACCAGTAATGGGCATCAGTCCGCAGGTCATACCAATATTCTCAAGAATTTGGAATAACCACATTCCAACTATACAACAAACAATAATACTACCGAATAGATTATTTGAAGTGCGTGCAATATGCAAACATATCACCAGTAGAGCAATGTAGAGACCCATCAATACCAAGGCTCCAACAAAGCCAAATTCTTCTGCGAAAACGCAGAATACGAAGTCTGTTGGTGCTTCAGGTAAAAATCCAAGCGAAGACTGCGTTGCCTGCATAAAGCCTTTACCAAGAAAGCCACCAGAACCGATAGCAATCTTTGCTTGTTGTAAGTTGTATCCTTCGCCTGATAAGTCATAACTTGAATCCATAAATACCAACAAACGCGAGCGCTGATATTCTTTTAGAAGAACATCGCTTCCCACAATGCTGTCTAATACCGGGTCAATCAAGAACAAGCCAACCACTAGGGCAGCAACAATACCTACCGTGCCAAGCAAGAACTTCCAATTGGCTCCGCCTGCTATCAAGGCAAAGATGGAAATAGCCAAATAAACCATGCCTGTTCCGGTGTCGGGCTGAGTCATAACGCAGATAAAAGGAATGGCAAGAATGCCAAGCGCTTTAAGATATTCCCGCAAGTCATCAAGACGACCGCCATAGCGTGCCATGATACTTGCTGCCAACAGCACCACAGTTATCTTCGCAAATTCGCCTGGCTGAATTTGGACACCAATATTGATCCAAGACTGAGCGCCCTTTACCTCAACACCTATAACGGGTAAGTGAGGTGACAAAAGCAAGACCACATTGATTATCAAAAAGACCGTGGTAAGGCCACCAAGTACGTGATAGTCGATGCGCGAGACTACAATGAACAGAACAATACCAACAACTACACCCATCACCTGACGGCTGTAACTGTATTCAGAATTAGCCGAAGTAGCAGAAAATTGAACAATGAGTCCCACTAAAACAAGCGCAGCAATGACAACAAGAAACGGTGGGTTGATGTATTTAAAGCGTCTTGACTTATTCGTTTTAGCCAACGAAGGATCTTCAGGCTTAACCGAATTAATCTCATTAATTTGAGGTGCCATTTTCGCTATTCACCGTCCCTTCCGCTTCAATCTTACCAACTGTTTCATCGAGCTCTTTCTTATCAAAGCTAACGGCTGCTTGCATAACTTTAGCGCAAATTGGCGAAGCAACCGAACCACCACTACCGCCTTCTTCTACGCACATAGCAAGCGCAAAACGAGGTTTGTCATACGGAGCATAGCAGGCAAACCAAGCAAGGTCTTGCTTGCCTGCAACCTCAGCTGTACCAGTTTTTGCTGCAGAGGTGAAATCTAAGACGCCGAAGTCATCGGCAACATCTGAACTTTCGGTTGTAACGCCGTGAAGGGCATCGCGCATGATCTTATAGTTTGCCTCATCGACATCAGGCGTGCTGTCTTCAATGGTATTAAAGGTAATAGCCACATCTCCTTGCGAATTTCTTACTTCTTTTAAGAGATGAGGCCTGAGCAATTTACCCGTAGCAATAGCGGCATAGGCACGAACAACCTGGATAGGGGTTACCAAAACATAGCCCTGCCCAATTACCATGTTGGACATATCTCCCGGAAGCCACTGCGCTTCAGTAGGAACATCCCTGAAGTAGTTCGCTTTCCATTCAGGTGTTGGAATACGACCTTCAGCTTCGCCCGAAAGATCAATTCCGGTGGTTTTTGCATAGCCGAATTCTTTGATGAAGTCCTGCATGGCGTCAGTTCCAATGCGCTCACGCTCGGAATAAAAATCGCGCGCAATCTCATAAAAAACAACGTCGCACGATACCACGATACCTTCACGCAAACCTAAGTTTCCGTGTCCGCTTAATTGCCAACATTTCTGCGGATATTCTTCACCGAAGCCTGTCCAAGTACCACCGCAGTACCACGTTTTTTTAGAATCAGCAAAGCCATAAGTTAGGCCGGCCAAGCCGGTAAAGGCTTTGAAGCATGATGCAGCAGGATAGGTACCGGCAATAGCTCTGTTCATTAAAGGATAATGGGATTCTTCGGTTTGATATTCATCCCAAACATCTTGCGAAATGCCCCCAATGAAGTGTTCAGGCTCATAGGTAGGATAATTCGAAAGAGCGATGATGCCCCCCGTTTCAACATCCATGCAAACAAGCGAAGCGGCGGTGCCTTTGTTGTTGTCGATGAGCGATTTAAGCTCGGTATCGGCAATGTGTTGCACCTTAGCGCTGATGGTGAGATAGATGTCGCTTCCCTTGCTGGGGGAAGTTTCGCTAACAACCTGCTGAACCGTTCCTGAAGCATCCGCAATCAAGACGCGCTGGCCATGGTCGCCCGAAAGAACCGAATTATACGTTTGTTCAATTCCGCTCTTTCCTACCGCATCGCCACTTTCGATATCTTGGCCATCGGTAGTATTGCTTAAATCATCTTCGGAAGCGGTGCCGGTATAGCCTAGAAGATGCGCCGCTAAAGCGCCATAAGGATAGGTTCTTGTTGTACGCATCTGAGTAGTAACGCCCGGGAATGCATCAATGTGTTCTGAAATGAATGCCGTTTCGCGCAAGGACACATCGCTTGCTACCACGCGCTGAGACTGCGCGCCCGAAGAAGAATCCAAGATGCGGTTCTTAACTACGTCATACGGAAGCCCCAACAATGACGAAAGACGCAACACGACATCGTGATTGTTTGCAACCTCAGAGTCAGCCAGAATAGTTTGCACTTGCCGGTTATTTACCAGCGCAATGCCTTCGGCATCATAAATTACACCACGAGGGGCAGGGGTTTTAACGGTAGTATAGAGATTTTCCGAAGCTTCTTCTCTGTACTGCGCACTTGAAATAATTTGCAGGCCAAACAATTTTGCCGTCAGCGCTGCGAACACACCGGCAATCAAAACGCCAATAGCAACAAATCGAGAGCGCTCTGCTACTCCACCCGTAGCTGCACCTGAATAGGGCGAATGGGAGACCACCTTAGATCCCCCAGAAGATACCTTGGGCATGCTTGAAGCAACGCCAACAGATCTGATGGAATTTACTTGGTTCTTCTTGCTTGTTTTAACCTTGTTAGTCTGCGGACGAAACCTTAAAACGGCAAAAATGGCCACAGTTAAAACAAGGATGGTTACTAGAACTACAATGACAGCAATCAGCATGGGAATTCCTACCGAAAACGATCATTTTTCGAAACCGACCATACGTCAGGCGAAGAGTCTCCAAAGGAAAACCTTCGCGATAGAGCAAAAAAGATAATGCAGAACACAAAGGCATAAATTGCCCCGGGCAAAACGCGATAAATTAATAGCTCGAAGAATCCTGCCGAATAGCCCAAAATGAGCAGAACTATAACAACGAACAATTGATACAAAAACATTGTTACCGCGCAAGCAATAAGGGGCATTGAAAAAGTAGTCTTGTCAAGCGTTTCAAACAGGCGCGAAAGAGCAAACGAAGCAATTAACAACAACAGCGAAGTTAGCCCTACTGGAACCTGCGAGAGCAAGTCTGAAATCAATCCCAAGACAAATGCATAGCCATAGGTAGTGTCCCCTCTGCGAACAATAGAAAGCACTACCACAAAGGCAACCAAGAAATTAGGAACAACCGAAGAAAAAGCAATAATAGGAGCAAGAAAGACTTGCAACAAAACCACTATTACTGCCGATATCAATGGTATCAAACGAGGAGCCATATTACTCCCCTCCTGAAGAACTAGAAGACTGACTAGAATTCGAATTCGAGCTGGTAGAGCTTGAGTTCGAACTTGTGCTTGAGGAATTGGAGCTTGAAGATGAGCTTGTAGATGTTGAACTTGATTTATTGAGCGTAGACGGGCTTACCTTGTTAAGAACAGCGCTTGCAGAAGCAGAATCCGAAGACGCTGCCCCTTCGTTGCTCATACCTAAAACAACCAATACTTCGCTTAAGTTATCAAAGGAAGCATTAGGGGTAACGATAATTGTCCTGGTAGCATCCCCGGGATACTGCTCCACGCGAGAAACCAAACCAACAACCAAACCACGATAATAGCCTCCGCCTAACCCGGAAGTAATAATGGCGTCACCCTGTTTAACCTCTACCGAGGAGTCAATTCCTTCAAGATACAAAATGCCCTCGACCGAACCGGTCAAAATACCTTCAGCACGAGAAGATTGAATCAAAACAGAAACGCCACTTTGAGCATCGTTGAGAAGTCTTACCTGACAGGTGAGAGGTGTAACGGAAATAACCTGGCCAATCACGCCCGTTGAGCCCATTACCGGCAAACCGGCTTCTACACCAGAATTGGATCCCACATCAAGGGTTATTACTCGGTTATAAGAATCGGCCGAATAGCCAACAACGCGCGCTGACACCGAAGAGAATGCGTAGGCATCTGAAAGTGCAACAAGTGATTCAAGTCGTTGTGCCTCTTGGCGATATTCCTCTAGCTCTACTACCATCTGAGAAAGACGCTCGTTGTTTTCTTTGAGCTGGCTCATTGAAGCATCGCTTGCGGTAAGGTCTTGTACAGAAGTGGATGCAGAAGCTGCCAAAGAGCCAACCGTGGTACCGGCAGCGCTTAAGGGCGAAGTAATAGCCGAGGTTGTACCTTGGAGAGAATGCAAGGGGCCTTCCTGGCCTTCGCGTGCATACGCCACGACTATAACCAGCGAAATAACAAGGAAAATAACAAGTAGTGTTTTCCCTCCGAGCTGGCCACCGAACTGCGACATTTTGTTTTTCATTTTCAGGGCCATTTACTTATATGATCTCCTATTTTGATCTCATAAGAACTTGTTTTAAAGCTGTTGGTGTTTCCAGGACCTTTAAGCATCCAGTAACTACATTGGTAAGTGCAGTTTCGCTTGTCCAAACAGGTATCTCAAGCTTATTGGTGAGATATCGATCAAGACCTGAGAGTAAGCCTCCGCCACCAGTGAGCAAAATACCATTTGAAATAATGTCAGAAGCAAGGTCTGGGTTTGTTTTCTTGAATGTCTCTTTGATATGGACAACCATCTCATCAATAGGAGCTTTCAGGGCATCACGCACATCTTCTGACTGAATGGTTACCTCTTTAGGCTGTTCAGTCAAAACGTCCTGACCAGAGATGATCATATCGCGCTCACGCCCATCTTCGAATGGAAGAATGGAGCCAATCTTGATTTTAATAACCTCTGCGGTGCGCTCACCAATTTTGATACCCAGCAGATCACGCAAATGAATAGCAATTGCCTCATCAAGACGGTTACCTGCTAAGCGCAACGAAGAAGACGTTACAATGCCACCTAAGGAAATTACTGCAACCTCAGTGGTGCCACCGCCAATATCTACAACCATAGAACCGGTAGGTTCGGTTACTGGTAAGTCTGCTCCCATAGCAGCTGCCATAGGTTCCTCAATCAAGTAGGCCTGTCGAGCGCCTGCCTGAATGGTGGCCTCAAAAACAGCACGCTTTTCTACCGATGTTGCACCACAAGGAATACAAACAACGATGCGCGGTTTTGGTTGCCACGGATAACGACGAGGAGCAGCCTTATCAATAAAGGCTGAGATCATTGCTTCCGTTACGTCATAGTCTGCAATAACGCCATCATGAAGAGGGTGCTCAGCAGAAAAGGTATCAGGGGTATGGTTGATCATGTTCTTTGCTTCATGACCAACCGCTAAAACTCTATGAGTACTGCGTTCGATAGCAACAACAGAAGGCTCATTGATTACAATTCCTTGACCTGTAATACCTACCAAAGTATTAGCAGTACCTAAGTCAATCGCCATGTCATATGATGACGACGCAGTAGCATTCTGTATAAAATCTAAAATCGACATTCAAATTCCTTAAAGACTTAAGTGCGATCATTGATTCTACCATACGCACAATTTCCAAACAGGAAATTCACAGCGGTACCAAAAATGGAAGAACCCACTTTTGATTGTAGCTCACTTTTCCTTAATGAACACTGCAAGACAAGCAGGGATCGTAAGCACGTACCACTTTTTCAATCTCTAAGCGAATATGTTCTTCAGTTAGACCGGTCTCCAAAAGAAGCTCTACCAAATCACGAATGTCAGCCTCCATGGAAGCCAAGTTTTGCGCAGTAGGCGTAATGATACTTGCATGGACAATCTTGCCGGCTTCGTCAAATTCAAGATCATGGAAAACAATTCCACGAGGAGCTTCAGTAACTCCTACTCCTCTGCCTGCTTTTACCGAATAGGAAACAGGTTTAGAGCAACCCTCCATCAAGGCCAGGTCACGACAAAGTTTACTGCAACGATAAAGTGCATCAACAATTTCGATTGCTTGCGCAAGATTGTTCTTGAGCGGATTTTTCTCAACCGGTCTCAAGCCTGCTTTTGCCGATATGATTTTTGCCTCAGGACATAAATATGACCAAGAAGCATTCATGCGTGCCAAGGCGCTTGTCATAACATGGTTGCCGGTTTTCTTGGTTTTAGTAAAAAGCGAACCTGAATGAGCTACTTCATATTCTTCCAAATAATCCAAGTAATCATTTGCTTCAAAGGTTGCATCCTCTTCAATCAAACGAAGCGAATTGGAAGATTGTACCGGGTAGTAGTTATCTTCAACCAATGCAAGCAACGTGCTTTGACTTTGAAATTCCGTAAGACGAAACGATGCAAGCAGATCAACAACTTCGCATGCAAAGGGAATCATCTCTTCAAGCTTGTCAGCCAATTCAAGGTATTCCTTGGCTGAAATTTCATGAGTAAATCCGCCTACTACCGCCGTAATGGGATGAATAGAGCGTCCACCAATCTTGGTGCAGAGTTCATTACCCAAGGCTTTGAGCTTGAGAGCCTGGTTGAATAGCTCTGGATTGGTTTGTGATAAGGGCAATACGCTTGCCTCGCCAATAAAGTCTGGAATGGCAAAAACAAACAGGTGCGATGCATGATTTTGCAAATAAGAGCCATAGACTAAAAGCTCACGAATTTGGCGCGTTCTTTCAGAAACTTCAACACCAAAGGCGCTCTCTACCGCTTTGATATCGGTCAAACAATGGCTCGGAGAACAAATGCCACAAATGCGCGAAGAGATATAGGAACAATCCTTATAGCTTCGACCGCGAACCATGCTTTCAAACAAGCGTGCAGGCTCGATGATATTCATTTCAACCTTTTCAAGCTTGCCTTCTTGTATTACCACTTTGACATTTCCATGCCCCTCAATGCGGGCAATATGATCGATATTAATTGCTTTAGTTGCCAAAATATCCCCGCTTCCTATCAAGCGTTGAGCGCGACTTGTTTATCAAGTGCGACCTGGTTAAAAATTTCAAGTTTTGCATCAAATTCTTCTACTGAAAGATTGCAGTGCGCAACCGTTTCATGGGCGGACGCAATATTAGCTTCAGGGGATAAACCGCGACACCCATAACAGGGTCTACCCAAAGAAGGACAACGTGCCATGCAGCCACCGTTGGTTACCAAGCCCATACAAATTTCTCCCTGAGAATAGAAGCATTCGTTTTCCATGCGCTTGCATTCGTTGCACATGGTAGTGGAACGAAGCTTGTGGTTTGAACCATAAAGCGCAGCAGACAAAACGCGTACGAATTCATAGAAGTCAATGGGGCAACTCAATACGCAATGATCAACTGCTATTACCTCATTGACCGCACGAGGAGCAATCATGTCTCCGCAGGCAAGAGGAGTTGTTGCATAAACCTCATGGGCACGCGAATCAAACGAAGCGCTGGCCATGCCAGGAATGCCTGCTGTATTGGCGCAAGACCCTAACGAAATAACACATTGTGCCTTTTCGCGAATTTGCTTTACGGTTTCTTCTGCCTCTTTCGTGGTTACTGCGCCTTCAATGACGGCAACGTCGAAATCTTCAGGCATGGGTTCGCTTGAAATGAGTTGCCAATAGGAAAGATCAAACTGACCAAGAACGGATAGCAGATGTTGCTCTTGGTTTGTGATTTGGATTTGGCATCCAAAACAACTTGCAAGGCTAACCACTACCACCCGTGGCAATGTTTTTTCTACTTGAGTCTGTGTCATTTACATCGACCCCTGAATATTCTTAGCTTCCCAATAGTTAAATACTGGACCGTCAAGACAGACATATTGGTGTCCAATCTGACAATGACCACAACGACCCATTCCGCATTTCATATGACGCTCAAACGACATAAAGATACGGTCGAAGCTGATTCCCTTTTTCTCCATCTCATCTACGACGAATCGATACATAACCGGAGGTCCACAAATAGCACCAAAGGTATTGTCAGGATCCACCTCTAGATCAGCAAAGGCATCGGTTACCAGGCCAACATTGCCAGTCCAATCTGGATGAGGCTTATCAATGGTGAGATAAAAATCAAAGTCAGGACGATGGCTCCACATTTCGAACTGTTCGCGAAACATAATTTCTTCGGGCGTTTTTGAACCATAAATAATGGTAACTTTGCCAAATTCGGAACGTTCGTCGTGGATATTATTGATAAGGGAGCGCAACGGCGCAATACCAAGGCCGCCGGCAACAAGCAAAATGTCGTGCCCTTTCATATCTTCGAAAGGAAAAGGGCGACCATAGGGACCACGCAGACCTACGATGTCACCGCATTGCATTTTGTGGAGCGCTTCTGTTACTTGACCGGCGCGTCTTACACAAATTTCAATGAAGCCACTTTTTGAAGGAGAACTTGAAATTGAAATAGGCGCCTCGCCCACGCCAAAGACACTCACCGATACAAACTGACCAGGCTGGTGGTGAAAAGCTTGTCTTACTCTGTCATCAATGAGGCGAAATTCAAAAAGCGTTTCTTTTTCTGTCAGTGGCGTTATTGAAGTAATACGCGCAGACCAGGGACGATACGGATTTTGAGCCATCATCTGCTCACCAGTTAGGGGCGCATTAAAAGGTTGCTGTCCTTGTACTTCAAGGGTTACCGGTGCAGTACGTTTTTTACTCATTACAGATCTGCCCCTTTTCTGTCAAAGAATTTCAGAACCTCAACCGGATTGATATGCGCCTTGCAAGCATTTATGCAACGGCCACATCCAACGCAGAGCTGTCGGTCGTAGTTGCCGGTAAAGCCATTGAATTTGTGATAGAAACGATGGCGAACCCTTCTGCGGTTGTCACCTCTAAAGTTGTGTCCACCGGCAACTTCTGCAAATTCTGGAGAGGTGCATGAATCCCATACGCGTTTGCGGGAACCACAGATTCCATCGGGATCAAGTTCGTCATAGATGTCGAAGCAGAAGCAAGTTGGGCAAACAGCAGAACAGGCCGAACATGATTGACAACGATTGCCCATTTCTGTCCAGAATTCGTCACGATGAAATACATCCATCAACATGGCAATTTCTTGAACCTGAGGCACGTCTTTATTGAAGGCTTCTTGTCGCTCACGCGTTACCCGGCGAAATTCTCTACGGTCCTCATCAGTTGCCTTAACGGGGTGGCAATACTTTTCTAAGACATTCGTTGCTTCAACATGAGCAAGTGAAATAAGGTATTTGTTACCAATCTTTTGAAGGAATAAATCCGCGCCTGTCCTAACTTCATCGGTGCCAAACAAATGACAAAAACACGTTGGCTTTGGTGTGCAACCCATTCCAATAATGAGTGTATTTTGTCTGCGCAGGGTGTAATAAGGATCAGGATAGGCGGAGCGCATGTAAACAAGATCAAGGCGATTGAGCGCATTGATGTCACAAGGATGGATCCCGAAAATAACACGAGGTTTAATGTCGATTTCGTAATCTATGATTTCGTTTTTTTGCGTATCGAAGCGCATCATGGTTTCTTCCGAGGGAAGAAAATATTTCTTTGCTGACGCTATCGTTGTCGTGCAATCGAGCTCCACTTCATCAAGATCATTTATGACATCAAAAACATAGCTCCGGCCTTTCTTGACCGGAGCTATGAGTTCGTAGTCATTCATGAATCCACGAATAAGTGAAGAAAGCTCGCATTCATCGATCACTCGATATAACATGCTTCCTCCTTATGTATAAAGCGACAAACCTATGCCACAAAAAACCTATGCAAAGAAGATGCCGATTTCGCGCTGAGCTGACTCAACGGAATCAGAACCATGAATCACATTTTCATCCATGATCAAACCGAAATCGCCACGAATAGTGCCAGGGGCTGCTTCAGCAGGATCAGTGGCGCCCATGAGTGAACGGCACTTCAAAACAGCACCTTCACCAGAGACAACCATTTTTACTACCGGACCAGAGGTGATATAAGAGATAAGGCCATCATAAAATGGTTTGCCTTCGTGCTCTTTGTAATTTGCAGCTGCTTGCTCTGGGGTAACCATTCCCATTTCCATACGCTCAATCTTGAGACCAGCGCGCTCGAAACGAGCAACGATTTCACCAATGTGTCCATTAGCTACGCCATCAGGCTTAATCATGCTGTAGGTTTTTTCCATTGCCATACGTTTAATCCTTTCAAGATATATTCAACCCCGCAAATTAGTTTGCAATTTACGGACTAATACCAATTACTACTACTAATTACTAACATCAATTCGAATGCGCTGTGCAGGCGTTTATGTCATCAGCGCCCGTTGTTGCGCCCGCTGAAGTTAACGCCTACCAGTTTAGTTTTGCTGACTGGTGAAATACAGAGAAACGTTACTTACCTTCCAGCCAATGCCATCACGTACTAAGGTGATGTCATAGGGAACTTCTGCGCCTTCTTTAGCAGTAACGCTTACATACATGTGGGCAGTATTTAAGTCGTTAGCTTCCCCTTTAACTTGAACGTCAGAAGAAGTTACTATCGAATCTTGTAAGCGCGTTTTCTTGCTGTCATCTACGCTTGAAGCGAAAACGTCTGCGTTCTGTGGGTCAGAAAACATTTGAGTTACTACATCATTTTTTGAAGGAAAGCCATATCCTTGGGTATAACCAAACAGACCAACACCCAAAACAATAATAAGAATAAAGATGATCACCAAAACAATCTTTAAACCGCGATGGCGATGCTTTTTCTTTGCAGCGGATTGTCCCCAGTCTTCGAACTCTACGTTTTGAGCTGCGAAGAAATCAGTCTGAGAAAGATCATTTGGACCAATTTCACGCATAACATTAGTTGCTGAAAGCTGTATTGAAGTAGAAGGCTGAGCATTCATATTTTCCTGATAAGCAACAGGAACACCATCACCAGAAACATCTAAACCAGAAAGATCATTTGAAGAAGTTTGATCTATTTCGGACTCTGGTGCTTGGTTTGGTTCTGGCTCTGGTTCTGGTTCGTCACTTGCGCCTGAAGCTACCGCTGATGCCGCACGCTGAAAGTCAACATTGGCAGCATCGTTGAATACGTAGGTTTTATCAGCAAGAGCCGACTCAAAAGCGCGAACCGCCTTATTCATCTTCCCTGCAGCAACATATGCTTGACCCATATTTGCAAACAGCTTATTGCGAAGAGAAGCGGGCATATCAAACTGAAGTGCACTTTCATACGATGCGATTGCATCCATAGGTCTGTCTAAGGCCATAAAGCAAACGCCCAAATTTAAAAGCGCCTTAGTGGGATCAGGGTTGGTTTCATCAAGTGCGGCAGAACGAAATGCAGCACCTGCTTCGGCGGATTTGCCAATTTTGAGCAACGAATTACCAAGCCCCATATATGCCTTATAAGGAGTTTGATATTTAGGATCAGAAACAGCCTGTTGGAAATACGTAACTGCATCGTCGAAATCATTTTGTTGTGCATAAACCATACCAAGGTTGTAGCTCACTGAACCTTGGGCATCATAAGAAGTGTCAACTTTTGCTTGCGAATAAGCATGAATTGCCTCATTAGGATCATGAAGCTTTACCAAGCAATTGCCAATCTGGTGATAGAGCATGCCAAGTTCACCTGGAGCAGGCCTGGACGAAGTATCCTGCAAGCAATTAGTAAATTGCGCAAGAGCAGTTTCGTAATCTTTGGAAACATATGCGCTTCGTGCCTGCTGAAATAAATCGTTATTCATTGATACATGAACCTCTCTAAAAATTTTTATAGCACCGTTATTCTATCTAATCAGAACAACGCAACCATTGCCACGAACAAGACTTCACTGAACAACCTTAGATAAAGCGCATCTGCGCTTTATCTAAAAATGTACTATTCGTTAGCGCCTTCGATGACGATGGTTTCAATAACGTCGCCCACGCGTAGTTCACCCACAACATCTAAGCCTTCTACTGTCTGGCCAAAGACCGTATAACCACTGTCAAGAAATGGCTGGTCACCCAAACAAATGTAGAACTGAGAACCTGCGGAATTTGGATCCTGCGAGCGAGCCATAGCAAGCGTTCCATCAAGATGCTTGTTATTTGGATTGACAGAAAACTCTTCTTTGATGGTATAACCCGGGCCACCCGTTCCCAAGCCAGCAAAAGGATTACCTTCAGCAGCTTTGACTTGCTCAGAATCAAGAGGGCGCGTATTGGGGCAACCGCCCTGAATTACAAAACCAGGAACATAGCGATGAAACTTCAAGTCATCATAGAAACCCTTTTGGGCTAGTTCAACAAAATTACCTACATGAATAGGTGCATCGTTTCCGTGCAATTCAATACGAATGTCACCTTTGGAAGTCTTGATAATTGCAACTTCATTGCCATTAGGTTGATAAGCTGGTGTATATAAAGCCACGGTATCCCCTTACTGTCCGTTTTTTCTTCATGGCGCCCTCTACAGGATTCGAACCTGCGACATTCTGCTCCGGAGGCAGACGCTCTATCCCCTGAGCTAAGAGGGCTTAAGAAACTATATTATACGCTATCATGTGAAACGTTCATTTCTCTTCATGAAAACCTAAAGGAATCCATTATGGCTGAACAAATTACTTTAACTGATTTAACATACGGACCTGCCTCGATTGGTCGACTTGCTTCGGGAAAGATTGTATTTGTTCCCAATGGATGTCCCGGTGATACCGTAGAAGTTGAAGTTGAAAAAGAAACTGCCTCTTATTGTGAAGGGCGTATTGTCTCTCTTATCGAAGAGAGTCCTCATAGAATTGCCAGCCCCTGCCCTTTTGCACAGACCTGCGGTGGCTGCTCATGGATGCATATCAATTACGAAACACAACTTACAGCCAAACAAAACCACGTTGTTTCTCAGCTTGTGCGCATTGGAGGCTACCCCAAAGAGCAAGCCGAAACCATAGTTGAAGCATGCCGACCCTCAAAGCGACAAATAGGCTATAGAAACAAGCTTGAGCTGGCCACCAACTACAATGAATCTGGTTTTAGTCTAGGATTTCATAGCGAAAAAAGCGCTGAGATTATCACGCCTAAAACCTGCCTGCTTGCAACAGCGGGAATAGCCAATGCGCCGAAAGCTCTTCAGGGGGCTCTTCGCTACCTTCAAGGCACGCGTGATCTTGAGCTTTTTCGCGTTGGAGTTCGTCATAGCCTTAGAACCAAAGAAACCGAAGTAGCGCTTTGGACAAAACCAGGGTCATTCCCTCGAAAAGCAGTAGCGGATACCCTTTCAAGCGCACTTAAATGCACGAGCATTGTTCGCGTTATGGCTGATCCAGGTCGAGCGCGCAAAATCAAAGGTGTAGAAGCGCTCTATGGTAAGGGTTTTTGGAGCGAAGAGTTGGCTCAAAGTACCTTTAAGGTAAGTGCGCCCAGCTTTTTCCAAGTGAATACCGCGCAGGCCGAACGAATGATTGAGACCGTAATAGAAGAGCTTGATATAACCGGCAGTAGCAGGGTTGCAGATCTTTATTGTGGCGTGGGTAGTTTTACGCTTCCACTTGCCCAGCAAAGCAAGCATGTTTTTGCTGTTGAGTCTGCTGCGTCTTCGGTAAGAGACTTAAAGCGAAATGCCCAGGATAACAATGTCTCAATAAAGATCATCGGAGGAGATAGCGCCCGAGAGCTTCCAAAACTAGGCAAGTTAGATGCACTCATTGTTGACCCGCCCCGAGCAGGACTTGCAAAGGGAGTGGCACAAGATATTGCTCGCGCCAACCCTGCCCAAGTTGCTTATGTGAGTTGCAACCCCGCCACCTGGGCGCGCGATATTGCGCGCTTTAAAGCGGTAGGATACCAGCTCAAGCGCGCTATTCCTTTTGATTTATTTCCTCAAACCTACCATGTTGAAACAGTAAGTTTTCTTAGCAAAGAATAGATAGCATAAAGGCGCTATCTTTTTGAATCGCCCGCGCGCAGTCAGTATGGCAGACACACTGTTAGCCTTACCCGTATATAACAGACCAGCGTCGGACAATCTGTGTTAGACGGGCAATCTGTGTTAGACGGGCAATCTGTGTAAGTCGAACACCCTGTTTTAGCAGGGGTTATTCAAGTCTGACATTTTCTGCAAAGTAGACGCAAGCACTTGGCAACAAAGCGCCCAGATGTTATACCCCTTCGGAACGCGACTGCTCTACTCGGCCTACCAACCTTGCAATGCGCTCTGAATATTCGGGGTTTTCAATTCCTGCTTCTGACAGATCAACAATAGGAGCATCACTCCAGAGTGTCTCCAAGCGATAATACTCACGAGCCTCAGGCTGAAAAACGTTGATGACAAAATCACCGTAGTCTAAAAGCTCCCATGAACGGTCGCGCGTTTCTTCACGCGAAATAGGCTTCATGTGACCTTCGATGCGAACCTTCTCCTCGATATTATCAAGCACGGCATTAACCTGAGGAACATTTGCCGCCGTGACAATAACGAAATAGTCAGTGACATCAACCATGTCTCCAACGTTGATAACTACAATATCGGTTGCTTTTCGCTCATCTGCAGCACGAGCAGCAATGAGAGCGCATTCGCGTGATGATTTAGGTTCTTCTTGCACTTATAAATCTCCTCTACGGCTTCTTTGGCGTTCACTGTAGTAGTTCCACGCCTTGATAGTATTGTCCGTTATAGGTTTGTTAGCATTAATAAGGTAAACAAGGCCAGCCTTTTGAACTTCAAAGAATAATTCTTCTAAAGAAATTTTTCCAACCTGTTTTGCCAGCTGTTTATATTCGCTTACTTCATGCGTTGGTTCAATTTTATCTGCCACAAAAACAATCATGGCTAAATCAGACATTTCAGGAACCGCAACCGTATGATACCTAATGGCATCAAAAACCTCGGTGCCAAATTCCGGAAATTGATCAGCGAGCACTTCTGCTGCGGTAAGACCATGCAAGATCCAAGGCATGGCATCTGCTGTCTCTTCCGGAATATCAATATGATAGTCTGCAATGCGCTTTTTGAGATGCTCAGGCAAAAGGCCTTTGTCCCAGTCATGCAACAGGCCTGCCATGCGGGCAACACGGTCATCATAACCATAGGCCTTAGCAAGCGAACGAGCAGTTTTTGCAACCGAAAGCGAATGAACATAACGCGAAGGCGAAACCCTTTTCATCAAAAGATGCTTCATGCGCTTGTAATTGCGATTTCCAAAAGGCTTTTCGAATACTTCGCTTTCATCAAATTCTGTCTTTTTGTAGGCAAACTCCGAAAGAGTCTGCTTATCAATTTCTTCTCCGGAAGCTTTATTTTTCTTTGCATGAGCTGTTGATGCCATGGATACCCCCATCATCGTATCGGTAGAGCTTCTGCGAATGTATATAATCCCCCACTTCGCGCAGTACCAAATAGCGAACCGATCTTCCCTCGCCAATTCGTTTGCGAAGATCACTCGAAGAAATAGCAAGAGCGGTTATCTCTAAATAATCAACCGAAATGCCCGCAATTTCAAGGTTGTGGCGTTCATCTTGGTTGGGTTTTATTGAAAAGCCGGGTCTGGTGACCCCAATAAATTTAGCCATGCTACCCAGAAGCGTGCTGTCTTTCCACTTAGTGATAGTTGCGATGGCGTCTGCGCCAGCAATGAAATAGAGTTCAACGTTTTCAGGGTAATAATCACGCAGTTGACGAAGCGTATCAACCGTATAAGTGTCTCCACCACGATTGATCTCAAGGGCGCTCACATCAAAATGCGGGTTGCTTCGGGTAGCTAGATGGCACATTTTAAAACGATCAGACGCGGGAGCAATTTGTTGGTTTCTTTTAAATACCGGCTGAGCGGTTGGAATAAAGATAACCGCATCAAGAGCAAACGATTCTCTTACCTGCTCAGCACAAGCAAGATGCCCCACATGAATAGGATCAAATGTCCCACCTAAAATACCTAAACGAAAACGCCTCTGTGGGTCATTGAAACCCAACGCATCAAAGCGGTCGCAAATTATTGCCATTACCCTCGCACCTGTCCAGAACCCTTAATAAGGTATTTATAGGTAGTTAGTGCCTCAAGCGCAAAAGGCCCGCGCACATGAAGCTTCTGGGTTGAAATTCCAATTTCTGCACCCAGACCGAATTCTCCACCGTCTGTAAATCGCGTTGAAGCATTGGCATATACCGCAGCCGCGTCAACTCCTTGATAAAAAGCATCGATAGCATTTTTATCCTGAGCCACAATAGCCTCTGAATGACCCGTGCCATAACGATTTATATGAGCGATAGCCTCTTCAACCCCATTAACTACCTTAATACTAATCTCGAGATCGAGATATTCCTCTCCCCAATCTTTCTCACTTGCAATACTGCAATCTTCGCCTAAAAGCTCTTGGTCTTTAAGCAGATCATACAGCATTGGGTCAAGGTGTAATTTTACCTCATGACAGCGCAAAGCGGAAACTAAAGGCGCAATAACACTTGGAGCAAGCGCACTATCTATCAAAACCGACTCACAGGCATTGCAAACACCGGGACGCTGCGTTTTAGCGTTGGTAATAATATTGAGCGCCATGGGAATGTCGGCACTTTCATGGATATAAACATGACAGTTACCTACCCCAGTCTCAATAACAGGAACAGTTGCCTCATTAACGCAGTGCTGAATAAGACCTGCGCCTCCTCGCGGAATAAGAACATCCACCAAGCCATGAAGCTTTAAAAGCTCGTCGGTAACCGCTCTGTCGGTGGACTCTATTGCGATGATGCAATCAGGGGGAAATCCGACCGAGCTAAGCGCTTCACGCAATGTATTAGCAATAGCAATATTGGAATGCAGTGCCAAAGAGCCACCGCGCAAAACGCATGCGTTGCCTGATTTTAAGCAAATTCCCGCAGCGTCAGCCGTAACATTGGGGCGTGCTTCATAGACCATGGCCACTACCCCTAAAGGAACCGAAACGCGCTTTAACATAAGCCCGTTATAGAGTTCTCGCTCTTCTTGAATGCACCCAATAGGGTCTGCAAGGCTGGCAAGATCTTCCAAAGAACATGCCATAGCCTCAATTCTTGCTTCATCCAAAAACAGACGGTCAAGAAGAGGTTTTTCGACCCCTTTTTCCTTAGCTTGCACCATATCTTGGGAGTTTTGTTCGCAAATAAACTGTGCTTTTTCGCGCAGAAAATTAGCCATTGCCTGCAAGGCTGTATTGCGCTCAGATTCAGTCTTTGACGAAAGCACCCGTGATGCTTCTCTTGCCTTAACTGCTGCTTCTCTAGCTTGACCACTCATTCAAATACCACCAATTCATCGCGATGAACTACCGGACGAACCGCTAAATTTACCAGCAGTTCGTTATTTTTTATCTCTTGTTGTGACCTACCACAAGCAAGAGCGATTTCTGAAGAAGACGCTCCTGCTCGGCCACGCGCAAAAAGATATCCATCCTGATCTAAAATATCAACAATATCACCGGGCGCAAATGAACCATCAAGACCACAAACGCCAACGGCAAGTAAGGAAGAACCTTTTGCAATCAATGCTTGCTTGGCTCCCGCGTCAACTCGCAAAGCCCCTTTGGCGGTATCTCCGAGGGCGATCCAAAGTTTTCGTGGAGTAATGTCGTGATTGCTTGTTGGCACAAAAAGCGTACCTACTAATTCGCCTGAGATGATCTTAGGTAAACTTGAATCCAGGCGACCATGGCAAATAATCATCTTAATGCCCGCAATCATGAGCACGCGCGCCGCGCGAAGTTTTGTAATCATGCCTCCGCTACCCACACGTGAGGTAACACCTCCGGCAGAGGCCAACACCTCAGGGGTAATCTTGGTTACTTCACGAATAAGCTCTGCTTGCTTATCAATGAAAGGATTTGCGGTATAAAGCCCCTCAATATCAGAGAAAATAACGCAGAGATCTGCCTTGATGAGGCAAGACACCAACGCAGCAAGAGTGTCATTGTCTCCAAAGCGAATTTGTTCAACGGAGACGGTATCGTTTTCATTGATGATAGGCACGACATCAAGCTCAAGCAAACGCTCAAGGGTATCGCGTGCATGCAAATATGCTTCCCTATCTGCGGTAGTATGCCTGGTTATCAAAACAACTGAAGTGAGGATTCCATATTGCGAAAATTCTTCTGCATAGGCAGACATTAAAATGTTTTGTCCTACCGAAGCAGCCGCCTGCAGAGATGGCATGTCCTGAGGACGTTCTTTGATACCCAACTTTTCCAGGCCACAGGCAATAGCAGCACTAGAAACAATAACTGGCTTCCAGCCACACTCTTTGATTTCGTGGATTTGCTTAGCAAGAAGCGAAAGATAAGCTCTATCAAGACGCCCTGCATCATCAACAAGCGTTGAAGAACCTATCTTTATCACCATAACTTTGTCGCTAGACTGAGTCATTTAGATATCTAATCCTCCAAACATATCGTCATGCATGCGCGCCGATTCAAATTCGAAGGTGCGTCCTAAAATATGCACCTCATCGCCATCATAGGCGCCCGCTTCCTCTAGGGCAGCATCCAAACCAAGGCGCTTAAATCTATGTTGCAAGAAAGCAATAGCTTCGTCATTTTCCCAGTCAGTCTGAATAACCATGCGCTCAATCTGTTTGCCCGAAACTCTAAATTCTCCGTCTCCAATTTTGGTGACTTCGAACTTCTTGTCGCGCTCATCACGCAAGTGTTGCCATACCTGATCATAGTGTTCCTGAGCGTCATATTTCTGACGTGCTTCTTCGCGAAGCTGTTGTACTTTTTGACCAGTTGCAGCCATTAAAGCGTCAAGACCTTTGCCGGTCACTGCGCTCGTGATAAACAAACGCGGGTTGAGGGGGCTTTCTACAAATTCGTTTCCGTCTACCAATGCCAGCGAATCCGCTTTTACAACTTCAGCCAAGCGCTTTGCAGCTTCTTCTGCTCCGGGAGCATCAATTTTGTTGCCCACAACAATGCAGGGACGATCTGCCAGCTCATGAGCATAAAGCTTTAGTTCGTTTTTGATTATTTGATAATCTTCAACTGGGTCTCTTCCTTCAAAACCACCTGAAAGATCAACCACGTGAAGAATAAGCGCGGTGCGCTCAATGTGACGCAAGAATTCATGACCTAAGCCTTTGCCTTCGTGCGCTCCTTCAATAAGACCAGGAACGTCAGCAATAACGTAGTTGTAATCAGGGGTTTTAACAACACCCAAATTAGGCACGAGCGTAGTGAAAGGATAATCGGCGATTTTAGGTTTTGCTGCAGACATGCGTGCAATAAGAGAAGATTTACCAGCAGAAGGAACGCCAACTAAGGCAGCGTCTGCCATGAGTTTCATTTCAAGTTCAATCCAGCATTCTTCTGCCGGAACGCCAAGCTCTGCAAACGCTGGGGCTCTGCGTGTTGGCGTGACGAAGTGCGTGTTTCCTCTACCACCAACGCCACCGCGCGCAACAATAATAGATTCGCCATCATGGATAAGATCAGCAATCATCTCACCCGTTTGCTTGGTATCTTCGAAATATTCACGCACCACCGTGCCAACGGGAACCTTAAGAATAAGATCTTCGCCATTAGCACCGTGCATCTTGGAACCTTTTCCATGAGTGCCACGCGTAGCTTTAAAGTGATGCTTAAAACGATAATCAATCAACGAAGAACAACCGCGGTCGGCCTGCACAATTACGTTGCCACCTCTGCCACCGTCTCCTCCGTCTGGCCCGCCCTTAGGCACATGAGCCTCACGGCGAAACGACATACAGCCTGCTCCACCGTCACCAGCTTTAACGAATATGCGAACTTTATCTACAAACATAACAACTCAATTCTAAACAAAAAATGCCCCCTGCGACGCAGAGGGCTTTCAAGAACACAATGTATGTGTTGTAAGGTTTTATTAAGCCTGTGGACGGACATGAACCTTGCGACGTGAACCACGGGTGTATTCGACAACGCCGTCACACATAGCGAACAACGTGTCATCCTTGCCACGACCAACATTCTCGCCGGGGTGAATACGAGTACCGCGCTGACGTACAAGAATATTGCCAGCTCCTACTGTTTCACCAGCAAAACGCTTACAACCAAGACGCTTTGACTGAGAATCGCGACCGTTGCGGATGGAACCTTGACCTTTTTTGTGTGCCATTCTATTCCCTCCTTAAATTACTGAGCAACTTTTTCAGAACCAACAGCGACGATTTGAAGACGGGTCAAATTCTGACGATGACCACGTGTGCGCTTGTAGTTCTTGCGTTTCTTAAACTTAAAGATGAGCTGCTTTTCGCCCTTGAACTGTTCAACAACAACAGCTTCAACCTTGGTTTTGCCAGCCTTAGCAGGATCAGCCTCAACCTTGTCTCCGTCAACTACCGCAATAGCCTCAAGAGCAACCTTGTCTCCAGCTTCTGCATCAAGCTTTTCTACATTCAAAAAATCTCCTGCGGATACTTTGTATTGTTTTCCGCCTGTTTTTACAATTGCGTACATGAATATCTCCTATAAATGTGTTAAAACGCAAGCCGATATATTATCAGTGCACTAAACCGAAGTCAATAATTACTTTATAAATCTTTGCATAAAACACTTTTTAACTTCTTGGCAACTCTTGCGAACAATTCAGCTAGCAAATACTACCATTCCAAAAGAGCATTTACTTTCAAAGATTTGCATCGGCACACAACAACCAAAACTCGAAGACTATCGAACCCAACTTGGCGCCACGAATTCAGATGGTGTCTTCACGCTAAAATCAATATGAGACATAACGTTACGTACATCCCAATCGGAAAGATTAGTCGTTAATCTGTAACAGTTATAAAACATGTAGTCCATATTAGTAACGCTACACACGTTCCAACCGCCTAAATTCGTATTCACCCTATAGCATTCACGGAACATACTATTCATGTTTGTAACATTATCTACGTTCCAGCTCGCAAGCTTCGCTTCAAGCTTATTGCATCCCTCAAACATACTGCACATATTAGTAACGCGACCGACATTCCAGTACAAACTTGAAACATTTTCGCCTGTAATGCTTTTTAACTTAGGGCATCCATAGAACATATAGCTCATATCTTTTACATAGGAGACACTAAAATTGCTCAGATTAAGTGTTTTAAGGCTACTACATCCATAGAACATGTGGTTCATGTCCGTTACAACTGTAGTGCTCCAGTTCTCAACTGAAACAGTTGAGAGGGATTTGCATTTAAAGAACAAGTTAGACATATCAGTTACGTTGGAAGTATCAAGTCCAGAAACATCGAGATTTTCAAGACTCGTGCATTCTGCGAACATAGAACGCATTGTTTGAACCTTTGAAGTGTCAATGCCTGACATATTAATCACTGTAAGCGCCGAGCAACTTCTGAAAAGCCACGCCATATTGGTAACTTGAGACGTATCAAATCTTGACAAATTAGCCGAAGAAAGATTTTTGCAATTAGCAAACATTTCACACATATTTTTTAAGCTCTTTGTATTCCATTTTGCTAGACCAGAAAGGTCGTTAATCTTAGAACCATAAAACATGTTCTGCATATCTTCGACACATGAGACATTTAACCCTGAAAGAAATGAGGTTGAGGTAATGGCGGTTCTTGCAAACATAGAAGACATATTTTTCACCTTTGAAGTATCCCAGCTGGAAAGATCAAAGTCGCTCCATGCAGAACAACTATTAAACATCTTGCCCATGTCGGTAACTTGAGAGGTATTAAATCCTGAAATATCAGCACTGCTTAACTTTGAGCAACCATTAAACATGGAATTCATGTTTGTTACATTTGAGGTATCAAATCCTGAAAGATTGACGCTAGTCAAATTTGAACACCCATTAAACATCTCACTCATATCGTAAACATTAACGGTATATAGCTTTGAAAGATCTACCGATCTGAGTGCGGTACATCCACTAAACCAAGACGACATATTAAATGGAGTAATCCCCCTATTAACAGCCTCTACCGTAGTTATGGAAGAGCGATAATTAACCCAAGGAATTGAATCTTTATCATAGATATCGGTATCAATGTCTTTATAGAGCGCTGTTACCTCTTTTTCTTTGTAGGTACTGCCTTCTGTTGGTATGGCATTTGCTTTATAGAACCTAAGACTATTGTCGGTAGCAGAATATATAGCAAACGCTGGGTTGTCCCAAGGAGACGTTACCCCTGGCGCATTGTAATTGAAGTTTCGGTGATTATTATCATAAACACGATCAATATTCCAGCCAGAGCAATCGGCCGTGAGTCTTGAACATTCATGGAACATATAGCCCATATCGCTCACACTGCTTGTATCAAACTGGGAAATACCACCGATAAAGACAAGTGAACCACAAGACTGAAACATTCGGTTCATATTTTCAACGCTTGAAACATCCCATTGAGAAAGATCAAGGGAAGAAAGCTTAGAGCAACTGGTAAACATGCCACTAGTGTTTTTCAGCCTTGAGGTATTGAACCCTGACACTGGAATAGTTTCAAGCTCGCAATCCCAGCTAAACATTTCACGCATATTAGTCACATTACTGGTGTCCCAGTTTAAAAGACCTTCAATTGAAACAAGTCTTGAACAGCCCGCAAACATACCCGCCATATTTGTTACGTTTGAAGTATTGAAGTTCGAAACATCAAGCGAAGTGAGTTTCGCGCAATCCTCAAACATTTCAGCCATAAGTGTTGTTCTAGAAGTATCTAGCTTTGACACATCCACTGAAGTTAAATACTCGCAATGACTAAACCAAAATGCCGTACTTATTGGAGTAATTCCCTTATCAACAACGCTTGCCGATTCAATAT
>CAVABR010000025.1:0-18141 GCA_963586955.1 bacterium | reverse complement strand
GTTGAAGAGGTTTTCAAGGGTGGCTTGAAGGTTATAACCACGCTTGATGTTGATACTCAAGAAAAGGCTGAAGAAGCTGCTAATAGTCAGATTGCTGCTTCTCCTGAGGGTATGGAAGTAGCCTTGGTAGCAGTAGATCCTGATACTGGCTATATCAGAGCGCTCATTGGTGGTAAAGATTATGACCAGGATGAATACAATCTTGCAACGCAGGCGCGTCGCCAACCGGGTTCTTCGTTTAAGACCTTCACGTTGCTTGCCGCGCTTAACAAGGGAATTTCTCCTACTACTAACTTGAACTGCCAAGGACATGTCACCATTGATGGCTGGCAAGTTGAAAACTATAGTGGTGCTGAATACGGAATTCGTACCATTTCAAGTGCGTTTGCTATTTCTTCTAATACTGGTTTTGCTCAGTTAGTTACCGAAATTGGCGCGCAATCGGTTGTTGATATGGCGCACAAATGTGGCATCGAGACCGATATTGAGGCAGTTCCTTCGGTTACGTTGGGTGCTGAGGTAGTTACGGTTCGCGAAATGGCTCAGGCTTATGCCACCATTGCAAACGGCGGAACCAAGCATGAAGCGGTGGCTATTCAGGAAATCTACGATTCAAAAGGAACGCTTATTCATAAGGCCGACACTAAGGGAGAAAAAGTTCTTTCTACCGAACTTACCCAAGCGGCAACTGAGGTTATGAAAGGCGTTGTTACCAGCGGTACCGGTACCGGCGCTGCTATTTCAAATGGGCAGCCTGCAGCAGGCAAGACCGGTACGTCTGAAAACTGGCGTGACAAATGGTTCTGCGGAATTACGCCTCAGCTTTCGGTTGCTATTTGGTCGGGGCATCGCGTAGAAACAGCTATGACTTCCTATGGCGAATGTGATGGCATCTTCGGCAACTTTATGAGCATGGTGCTTGAGGGTAAAGAAGTTAAGCAGTTCCCCAGCACGTCTGAACAGCTTAATTACACCATCTACGATATTGGTAGCGGTAGCAATTCAGGTGTTTACACTTCGCCTACTCACGAAGGTGGAGCGGCCACCACTACAACCACAACTACCACCACTACTACGCAAACATATTCAGGAACAGAGTCAAGTCAGAGCGGTTCGAGCAATACTCAAAGCGGTTCAAGCTCAAGCTCAAGTTCAAGTTCAGGCTCGAGTTCAAGTTCGAGTTCAAGTTCGGGGTCAGAGTCGAGTTCAGAATCGAGCCGGAATGCCTCGGATTCGACATCGGGCGGTAACCGGAGCGGATGATGACGTAGGCAGCGCTCTTGCCCCGTAAAAAAAATAAACAAAATGATGTCCTTTATGTTTTTAAATCGAATTCTTTCAGATTGCCTTTTAAGGTGGCAAAATAGAGGGACAACAATTTACAAGGAGGTTCAGCCTCCTTGTTTTGTATAAGTTTTTGGCCTATTCGAAAGGGATCCATGAAAGCGCGTATCATTCTTGCCTTAACACTTTGTGTAACCTGTTTAACCCTTCTGGTTGGTTGTTCTTCTTCTAGTAGCACTCAATCGGATGATCCTCAAACGCTTAATCGCCAATACATGGCTTCGGTAAATCAAATCATGACCGACATCAATACGCAGATGGAGAAGTTTTCTACTTCTGTCAAAGGGGGCGAAGTAATCTCCCTTTCTTCTGAGCTCAACACGGTTTCTTCTCGCATTGATGACTTGAAGGCGCTCAGCGTTCCTGATGCAATGAAAGACATTCATAATCAGTATGTCAAAGGCGCAGAAGAACTTAAGGCAGCTCTTGAGGGATATGTCACGCTGTATCAGGATGTGAAAGCGCCTGCTAGTGGTTCCTTTGACTATTCAACATATGCAACTCGTCTAAGCGAAATTCAAAAGCACTACGATGCTGGTGTTGAGGCGCTCAAGGATGCGGATAAAAAAGCCTCTGAAGCTTAGTTTGGATGAGCGCTTATGGCCAATATAACAACTAATTCTGACGCGTCTTGTCTTGATCAAGCTCAAAGCGAAGCTACCAACAGTGCTTCTAAGACTGATGCATCTTTTTCTAATACACCTTCTGTAAGTTCGCCTTCGGGTGATACGTGCTCCGTGGATGCGCCCTGTGCGCATTCGCCCTACGCGGGTTTCCCTTTAGCTTCTTTGGAGTTGTTAGCTCCTGCCGGAAGTAAAGAGGCTCTTCATGCTGCAGTGAGTGCGGGGGCAGACGCGGTTTATTTGGGCGCTTCGCAATTCAACGCGCGTAATAGCGCTGACAATTTCACTCTTGATGCTTTGCGCGAAGCCTGTGATTACGCGCATCTCAGGCAGGTTAAGGTATACCTTACGCTCAATACCGTTGTGCTTCCCTCTGAACTTCCTGATGCCCTTGAGCTTGCCAGGCAGGCATTCCGCGCGGGAGTAGATGCCTATATTGTGCAAGATTTAGGTATAGCGCAAGAAATAGCACGCACGCTTCCTGAGGCAAGGCTTCATATTTCTACTCAAATGAACATTCACGACGTTGACGGCCTGCGCGCTGTTGTGGCGCTTGGAGCCAAGCGTGTAACGCTTGCCCGTGAGCTTTCGTTTGAAGAGCTTTCCGTTTTGGCACAAGAGGCACAAGAGCTTGGGGTAGAGCTTGAGGTCTTTGGCCATGGCGCGCTTTGCGTGTGCTACTCCGGGCAGTGTTTCCTCTCTTCGCTTGTAGGAGGCCGTTCGGCTAACAGAGGGCGCTGTGCGCAGGCGTGTCGTTTGCCCTACACCTTACACAATAGAGCCTTGCGCAAAAATCTTCCTGCTCCCGGGGAGCACCTTTTGTCCCCTAAAGATTTATGCACTATAGACTTTTTGCCAGAATTGATACAAACAGGCGTTTCTTCTCTCAAGATTGAAGGACGCATGAAGTCTCCTGATTACGTCAAGAACGTAGTGGGAGTCTATAGAGCGGTGCTTGATAGAGCGCTTGCCTATGTGGATGAAATGCGTCGGGCAGAGTTTGACTGCGGAAGCGTTGAACTTCCTGTTTCTGATACGCTTTTGTCTCCCCGAGCAACCGAAGAAGAAAAGCAGGTTCTTTCCGAAGCATTTTCTCGTGGCTTCACAAGCGCTTATTTAACCAAAACGCGTGACAATTCCATTATGAGCTACAAAAGACCCAACAACCGGGGCGTCTTTATTGGTCGCGTGGCTTCGGTATCAGGTAAGAACGTAAGCATTGCGTGTGAACAGGAGCTTTCTGTTGGTGACGCGCTGGAGTTTTGGACTAACCGCGGACACTTTGTGGCGGAAGTTGACCAGCTTTCCTATGACAAGGCTGGCAACGCTCGTATTACGGTAAACCGTGGTGTTGGTAAGGGCGATAGGGTCTTTCGTGTACGCAATGCAAGCGCCTCTTTCAAAGACGATGAGCATGCTCCGCGCATACCGCTCTATGGAAAAGCGTCACTTTTGATTGGAAAGCCTTTAACGCTCAGCATTTCCACTAAGCCTTTTGTTGCTAGCGAAGCAAAGCAGAGTTCCTGTTCCGCATCAGAGCCAGGCTATTGCGTAACCGTTGAAGGGGCTTTGGTTGAGCCGGCTCGCACCAAAGCGGTAAGCAAAGAAGAAGTTGCTGAACATATTGATCGTATGGGTTCCACTTCGTTTACTTTTGCTGATTTGGCGGTAGAACTTGACGAAGGTGTGGGCATTGGTTTTTCTGCCTTGCATAAAATTCGCTCACAAGCCATAGAAGAACTTACCGAAGAGGTACTTTCGGCATATCATTCCCGGAGCCTCAAGCGTACTCCCGCGCGGGCAAAAGCCCCCCGTATTCGCAAAGGGTCATGCAAGGTGGGGGCATGGGCAACCAATCCTGCCTGTGCGCGCGCTGCAAAAAAGGCGGGTGCAGACTTCATCTATGTGCCTGTTATGAACTATCGACGCGGTGAGGCCGTAATTGCCGGTCAGCTTTCTGCTACTTCTGAGCAGGCGGGCTATCCCAAGCAGTGTATTCCTGCTCTTCCGGTGGTGTCACATCTTTTTGATGAACGCGACCGCAATGGCTTCGATATATGGAAACGCGTCAAGGCTGACAAGCCTGTTTTTGTTGAGAATTTTGGCCAGCTTTTACGTGCGAGCGAATTGGGTGCCTTGCCAGAAGTGGGTCCTCATATTCCCGTAACTAACATGCTTGACGTGCAACTTATGCATGATTGTGGCGCCACGCGCATTTGGCTCTCTCCCGAGCTTTCGCTGGTGCAAATTGAGGAGTTGGGAGAAGTAAGCCCGGTTCCTTTGGGGCTTACCATTATGGGTTCACAGGAAATGATGGTAACGGAACATTGTCTGCTTATGAGCCAAGGGCCATGCAATCAAGATTGCGCGCAGTGTTCGCGCAGGAAAAGTCCTCATTATTTGAAGGATAGAAAAGGCTATGAGATGCCGGTCATCACTGATGCGTGCGGACGTAGCCATCTCTACAATGCGGTTTCTCTTGATGTGGCTCATGCAATCCCTGATCTTATTAGGGCAGGTGTTTCAGCTTTGATGGTTGATACTACGCTTATGAATGTCTCAGAGGTAAGCAAGAAGGTTGCGCGCGCGGTTCGTGCGCGTGATATTGCCTTAAAGGGAGACAATAGGGTATCGAAGGCCGAAGGTGCAACGTCGGGCCATTTGTTCCGCGGTGTGTCATAGCGCGCAATGCAAGGATGGCGTTAAAGGGCAACCAGCAAAGGGTCACCCACGCAGTAAAACAGCGGTGTCATAGCGTGCAATGCAAAGATGGCGTTAAAGGGGCAACGTTAGAGTATTTATTTCATAGCGAGCCATACGCAACACGGTGGGGACATAACAACAATGCTTCATAAAACACGGGCGTGGGTGTGCTAGAATTTCTTCACTACGCTAGAAAGAGGAATAGATGATTTCACCTGAAGAACAGTTTCATATTATCCAGTCGGGCGCCGCTCAAATTATTCCTGAAGATCTTTTGAAGGAAAAACTTAAGCGCGGAAAACCCCTCAATATCAAGCTTGGTGTTGACCCAACGGCACCGGACATTCATTTAGGTCATGCTGTTCCTTTGCGAAAATTGCGTCAATTCCAAGATTTAGGTCATCAGGTTACGCTTATTATTGGTGACGGCACTGCCTTAATTGGTGACCCTTCGGGGCGCAATTCAACGCGTCCTCAGCTCACGCCAGAGCAGATCAAAGAGAACGCTCAAACCTATGTTGATCAGGCATTTAAGGTGCTTGATCCTTCTAAAACAACCCTTCGTTACAATTCTGAATGGCTCATGGAGCTCAACTTAGAGGGCTTGTTAAAGATTGCTGCTAACTTTACGGTAGCACGTATCTTAGAGCGTGATGACTTTCACAATAGATATACCAATAATCAGTCAATCAGTTTGCACGAATTTTTGTATCCCATTATGCAAGCTTATGACTCGGTGGTTATTGATGCAGACGTTGAGCTTGGCGGAACTGACCAGCTTTTTAACCTCTTGGCCGGACGAGAGCTCATGGAGAAAATGGGCATGGAGCCTCAGGTGTGCCTTACCTTGCCTTTGCTTGAGGGTACCGACGGCGTCAAAAAGATGTCTAAGAGCTACGGAAACTACGTTGGTTTGACTGATGATCCTAATGATATGTTCGGTAAGATCATGTCTATCCCAGACGAATTGATGATCAAATACTATCGCCTAGCTTCTACGGTTGCTGTTGATGCTATTGACGAAATTGAACAGGGCCTAGCCAAGGGAGAAATTCATCCTAACCGTTGCAAGCGTGACTTGGCTCAAAATATTGTTGCTGCTTATTATGACGAAGCAACAGCGCAAGAGGCAGAAGTGGCTTTTGATAAGCTTTTCAAAAAGCATGACATCCCGGATGACATTCCTGAGTTCAGTGCTGACCTTACCCCTAATGACGAAGGCAAAGTCTACGTTGCTAAGCTTATCAATGAGGCTGGCCTTACCAATTCGGTAGGAGATGCACGTCGCATGATTGACCAGGGTGGCGTTAAAGTCAATGGTGAGGCACTTGCTGCAAAAGAATACAACGTTGACCCTACAAAGCTAGAAGGCGCGGTAATTCAGGTAGGTAAGCGCAAGTTTGTTCGCTTGATTTAAGGTCAAGCAATCACAAACCAGCGATTCGCCTCAAGGTGGAGAGCGCAAGCGCGCGTTGCACCAAATCCAAGGCGGATGGGCGCAAGCGCTCGCTTGTGCCAAATCCAAGGCGGGTGAGCGCCGGGCTAAACAGGCTAAAGCGAAGCAGGCACAGGCCTGACGCTTGGTTTAATGAAAGTTTTATATCTGATTTAGATGAGCAGGCGAGTGGATTTACTTGCCTGTTTTTAATATTGCTTCAGAGCTTTTTCTTGAGCTGAATCAACGCATTCAACAATGGTATTTACGGCATGTTGAACATCAAGCGGTTTTGCTAGATGTGCGTCCATTCCTACGCCTAAGCATTGTTGTGCATCTTGCCAATAGGCATTAGCGGTAAGGGCTACAATAGGGATTCTGCGCGCCTCTTGCTTAGGAAGGTTCCTAATAGCAACCGTTGCTTCCAAGCCGTTCATACGGGGCATTTGCATGTCCATAAGGATGGCGTCAAATTCGTCAGGTTTGGCTACTTTGTATTTCTCAACGCAGTCTTGTCCGTCAATGGCGCGTTTGCAACTGATCTTGTAGTTGCTTAAAAGTTCTTCGGTTACCTCGTAGTTCAAGTCGTTGTCTTCTGCAACTAAGATATTGAGTGGTTTTTCGGGAAGACGGAAGGGCTTTTCTTCTGTCTTCTCTTCTTCCAGGCTGTCTTGCGCTACAACAGGAAGTTCAAAGCAGACCGTAAAAGTAGAGCCTTTTTGAGGTTCGGTTTCAACTTCAATGGTGCCTTGCATGAAGTCTACAATCCTTTTTGTAATGGCAAGACCTAAGCCCGTTCCCTGCACTTTATTGATGCGGGTGTCTATCTCGCGAGTAAACGCATTGAACATATTTTCGGTAAACTCTTTTGTCATACCAATACCGGTATCGCTCACGATAAAAACAATACGGACGTTTTCATTGTCTTCTGCTGGCTCCTCAAATATTTCCAGGGAAATTGAGCCACCATCAAAGGTATATTTAACTGCATTAGAGAGTAGATTTATCAGTACCTGTTGAATTCTGGTTTTGTCTGCAAAGAGAATATCATGAGTGATGTCATGGATATTGGTAGTAAACTCAAGATCTCTATTTTCCGCCATGCCGGTAACCGATTGCGAACAATATGTAACAAGGTCATTGACGCTCATGGGCGCGGGATGAATTATGAATTTCCCATTTTCTATTTTTGAAATATCGAGGATATCATCAATAATTTCGTGGAGGCTATCGCCGCTCTTAAGAAGCTTTCTTAAGTAGTCTTCAACCTTTTTAGGATTGTTGATATTCTGAAGCGCCAAATTGGTAAAGCCCATTATGACATTCATGGGTGTGCGCATATCATGTGACATACGTGAAAGGAAATCTGACTTAGCTTTATTGGCCTGCGTTGCTTCGTTTGCACGGTTGATCCAATACTTTTCACGTCGTTTTTCTTCGCTAAAAAGACGCATAACGAGCAGGACTTCCACTACATTGTTTTGTTCATCACGCGTTTGAACAATAAAGCGAGCTAACTGCCAATTGCCATCTTCGGTAGGATATTCAATCACGATAGTTTCATCGTCTTGAAGGCGATTATTTAACGTATCAAGGTTAAAAAACTTTTCAACAAAGGGAAGATATTCTGGCAGGATGCCGTCTTTTACCTTGGGCGACATTTGAGCGGTTGTTTCTCCGCTGCTACCAATGATATCGTGGAATTTTTCTCTGCTTGAAATTTCTTCAAAGTGATGTGTTACAAGATTAACGCGGTAGATGGTGTGATAAATCTTACTAATTGCAGCAATAACTTCGTTACTTAAGCGCGTTTCTTCAAGAGCAGCCTCAAGGCGTTTATTGTGTTCGACCTCTTGTTTAACAACAGCATCAATGCAACGAAAATCAACAACTACCTTAAAGTTTTCTTCGGTTTGCTCTATCTTGCTTGCGCGAATTTCATAATACAATTCACCTTTTTCATTTGGTTCCTGCAAACGATAGTTGTAGCTGTAGTAGTTGGTGTTTTCGAGTATTTTCATAAGGTTTTCTGGATCAAAAGCATCAAGAAAATCAATGGTACTTGCTGTTTTGGTAAACAAGCTAAAGTATTTGTAAAGCTCTTGCGTATAGGGAAACCAATCTTCTTTATACGTATTAATAAGGCTTGCTGCATGACTATTGGGGTCAGCTTTAAGGATTTTGCCCCTGTTGCTTTTTAGATCCACTAAATAGACCGACGTGCTTTCTTGAGAAAGAGCCATAAGTATTTGCTTTTCCATCTCAAGCGTATAGAGATTATCTTTGAGCTTGGCGCGTTCGTGCTTAAGACCTTTGATTAAAGTAAGGTTTGCGCGTGCGGTGCCAATATGTCTTCCTATGAATTCGATTACCTGAGTAAAGGCGTCATCAAGCGTTATGGTTGCATTGTCAAGGCCAATGAACCCTCCTAAATAGCTATGATAAAAAACAGGAAAAGCTATGGTGGAGTGGATGTTTAGCGAAGAGAGAACTTCATATTCTTCAGGCATATCATCTTTAATAGCTTCAACATTAGGAATAAAAATGGGTTCACCGTCTTTAAGGAAACTAAACCAGGTAGGGATATCTTCTTCGTGATAGGAGAGGTTATCTTTGGTTAGTGTGGTCATTTTTGGCGCACACCACTCAAGCGTGCAAAAAAACATGCCTTGTTCTGGTTCAATATTGTCAAAGAAATAAGCATGATCAGCGCCGAATTGTTCAGCAAGAAGCTGGAGTATGGTGTTGATAATAGAATCTATTTCTTTTTTGTGTTGAGCTTTATCTATGAGCGTAAGCTGGCTCATAAGCTCTTTTTGAAAAGTAGGCATCGTCTTCATGGCGAAAGTCCTTTTCATATTAAAGAGTGCAACCTATAAGGAGGCGTACTGCTCTTCAAAACCTCACACCCAATTTATTTAATGAATTCTTGAAAATTTTAGTTGAATAGTGTCACATAAGTACAACAAACATCTGCTTAACGGCAATGCTGTACTTATGTGAACGGTTCGCCTTTTGTTTTTGCCCTTGTGAGTGGTTTTTGCTTTAGCGAATTGGCTCGCAGACCTTGCCGTAGGTCTGTGGCTCTCTTGCTTTGAGTACGTTTAGACCACAGTTATCAAAGACGCGTGCCTGCAAGAGCTCTTCTTTGATGATGCCTAAATCTGCTACTGCCATGCCTTCTCCAAAGCCTTCGGTTTCTGCCAAGAGCTTGCCATTAGGGTTGAAAATCATGGAGTGACCAAGAGCGCCCGGGTTTGCGTTGTTTGATACCACATAGTTGACATTGTTGGAATAAGAGCTTGCTTTGATTTGCGCGCGAAGGAAGTCAAGACCGTTGTCTTCTTCGGGGTTTTCCAGGTTGGTTAAAGGTGCTGCGGTTGAAATAACAATGATTTCAGCACCGTTTAGAGCCAAGCATCTATGAGCCTCGGGGAAGGCAAAGTCAAAGCAGATAAGGATGCCAATTTTGCCAATAGACGTTTCAAAAACGGGGTAGTCTTTACCCGGCATTGCCAGAAGTGTTTCTCCGCCTGGCATATGTACCTTGTGATATTTTCCAACGAATCCTTCAGGTCCTACTAAAGCTGAAACGTTGTAGAGAGTTGGTGGAACAAGGCTGTGATCACATTCGTAGGTATTGAAAACGATGTAGATGTCCTTTTCCTTTGCCTTCTTCTCAAAGATCTTCGTATTTTCTTGATCTTCAACTAATCCATCACCGTAAAGATCCCTTTTTTCTTCTTCACTCATCAGCCCTGTTACAGCTTCTTTGTATTTGTTTCTGTCGGTGCAGCCGGTTCCGAATGAGCATTCAGGAAATACGACGAGCTTTGCTCCTTCTGCCGCTGCTTTGTCAACCCATTCAAGCATGCGCGTGACAACATCTTTGCCATCAGGGCTTGAATCTACATCAATTGCAATAGAGGCAACTTTTACGGAGCCTTCTTTTCCTGCGGTGCTAACTTGATACATGAGATATCCCTCTTTCCTCATAGTGTAGCTAATAAAAAAGCATCCACGGCAAGCGATAAACTGCGCATGCCTGCCATGGATGCCGAAACGGTGATAGATCTAAGGGTCAATTTAGGTATCAACCCAAACTATTCACAACCAAACTAAAGCGACTTTATGCTTTATAGGTGGTTACGCCGTCACAGATAGTCTCAACAATGTTTGTCTTGTAAATGTCATCAACAGGAACATCGAAGAGGTTCTGATCAAGGATAACAAGGTCAGCATACTTGCCTTCTTCGATTGAACCAATCTTGTCTTCCATTCGTACTTCCCAAGCATTGTTGATAGTGAAAGAATCAATGCTCTCTTCAAGAGTGATTCCTTCTTCGCGATCACAGTAGTTATTTGGATCAGAAGGATCAGCGCTCATGTGTCTTCTGGTCATGCCGATCTGGATGGACTCAAAAGGACTTGGTTTTCCGTCTGCAACAGGGAAGTCTGAACCCTGGCCATACTTGCAACCAGCATCGATAAGAGATCTGATTGGATACTGATGTCCTACGATGTTTGCGCCAATATATTTCTTGTAATTGTCGGTTGAGAAATAATGCCATGAACCGGTTGAATTGATGAAGACATTCAATTTTCCTGCACGTTCAATTTGGCCTGGCTGGAAGCACTGGCTGTGTGCGATAGCAATGCGGGTATCGTCAAATCCTGATTCTCTAATTGCTTCTGCCATATCAAGAGCAACCTTGGTAGTTGCATCGCCAATTGCATGCATGTACAAGTCATAGCCATAATAAGCTACGAGCAAACCAACAATTTTTGCTTCTACGGAACTAAAGTTTGGCTGCGCTTGGACGCCGTTGTCATAAGGCTGTACCATAGCAGCGCTCTTTGCCTCAATAACACCATCGCCCAAGATCTTGAAGTAGCGGAAAGAAGCACGATCAGTATTAAGAAGATTTTCAGCTATCTCTGCAGCGCCAACCAATGCCTCTAAGATGTCATGGATGTTGGTAGCAAGATAGAAGCCACCAAAGAGTCTTTGTGAGAATTCACCATCGTTGAAATATTTAACAAATTCTTCGTCAAGAGAATCAACAACAAAGCTGAATACGCCACAGTCTGCAAAAGAAGTGTAGCCCAATGCTGCAAATTCTTTTGAGAGGTTAGAAAGGTTTTCTTTGAGAACGTCTGCTGGGAAGTAGTCTGCCCCTTTAGCTACCTGAATGTAGCAACTTTCAATACAGCGTCCGGTTGGATTGCCCTCTTCGTCACGAACGAAGTAGTTACTGCCAGGAGTGATATCTGGAGTGTCTTTGTCAATGCCAGCAACTTCAAAAGCTTTGTGGTTGCACCATGCACCGTGGCAGGATGACGAAACTAACAACATTGGCTTGTCTGCGCAGATTTCATCAAGCTCACTAGCTAAAGGAGTTCTTTCAGCATAGATTGTTTCAGAAAAGCCCTGGCCGAAATAGGTTTCATTGTCAGGATGTGCTTCGACATAAGCTTTTACCGTTGCCAAAATTTCTTCATGAGATTGACATTCACCAAGCTGTGCACCTGAAGCAAAAGCGGCGGCCATGAGAGGATGGATGTGGCCATCAATAAAGCCTGGCATCATCATTTTGCCTTCAAGGTCAGTAATGACCGTGTTGTCATCAGCTAATTTAAGTGCTTCTTCGTTGGTACCAACGTAGATAATCTTGTTACCCTCAATTGCAACAGCTTCGGCCCAGTCTCTATTTTTGTTAACGGTATAGACTTTGCCATTATGGAAGATTCTTGTTGCGCTCATATATTTTCCCTTCCTCTTTACAACAATATGAACACATTCATTATAGAGCAAGATAAAGGGACATTTGATAAAAATCAAAAATAAGCGCCTGATGAGAGTAAACAAAATGGCGGCAACGGATTTCGAGCCGTTTATTCTGAATCAATCTTGGGGATCAAGAAAGAGCAGATAAATGCAAGAGCCAAAAGAATGATGCCGGCAATCATTGAGGCGGCATAACCTGCCGAAGCACCGCTTGTTGCTGTTACGGCATTCATTGCGGAGTACAAAATAGTGAAGGAAAGCCCTGCCCCTAAATTAAATGCTCCTGCATTCATGCCTGGCAAATATCCGGGGTTGTCTTTTGGAGAGAGCACAATACCAAGGCCATTGAGCATGATGTTTGCGGTGCCTGCGTAAGAGATTCCCAATATTACTGAAATGATAAGAAGCGAAGGGATACTGGGAGAATTAGAGACATAGATGCCAAATGCAACGCCAAGAATACTTACAATAAGCCCTACGCGTAAAACCTTGTGGTAACCAAATTTGCTTGCCAAAATGCCAGCAATAGGACCAAAGGCTAAGCCTAAGAGCGCGTAAGGCGTAAGGGTTGCGAATGAAACAACATCTGCTCCCATGCCAACGCCAAGGGTGCTATCTTGCGCAATTGCAGGAACTACACCATTCATGATGGCGAAAACGCCCGACATGGTAAGAAGGGTTGTTAAAAGCAAGCCCCAGGTGCGACGGTGCTTTAAGTATTCGGTAGAAACCATAGGGTCTTTTTTGCGCTTTTCCGTTTTGTAGAATGCAACAAAAAATATTGCGGCAATGATGACCATAATGCCAACGAGCACCCAATTAGCGCTGGCAAGTTTTTGCGCTTCGTTTATAGCAAGATAGGCAATCAGGAATGCAATACCAAGTAACGCTGCGCCCAGCCAGTCCATCTTTGGTGTCTTTTCTGCGGTGCTTTCGTTTGAAAATATCCAAACAAGCACAACTGCCACAAAGGCAACAATTGCCATAGCAACAAAAACTGATCTAAAGCCAAAATTACCGGAAAGCCAACCGCCCAGAAGGGCATCAACGCCTGCAATGCCTCCGTTGACAGAGGTTAGAATGGCCATGAGTTTTGCATAGCGTTTATTGTCGCTCACTTCTTCGTGAAGCATAATCAAGCACATCGGAATAATAGGTCCTGCAACACCTTGTGCAACACGTCCAATCATAAGAATGGAAATATTAGGAGCAAGCGCACTGACTACGCAACCAAGACCGGTGATGCAAAGCATGCTGCATAAAACTTTACGTCTGCCAACAAGGTCGGCCAGGCGAGGAAGAAAGAGCGAAAATACTGCGCAAGCTGTAAAGAATACTGTTTGCGAATTGCCTACTTCAACTGCGGTGGTGTTGAGTTCATTTTGCATTTCAACCAAAGCAGGTGAGAGCATTGATGAGTTGAGCTGGAAAGCAAAAATGGCAACAAGAAGTGCCACCATTAATGACGCAATAGTCTTGGGGCTTTTTTTAGCTTTAGTTTGTATTGTCATTGTTTAACCGAGTTCCCTGATAGCGCGAATGATTAAGTTCCAAAATTCTTCTGTGTTGAGATCTAAGCCAACCTGGATATTGCACTCTTCTGGCGAAGGTTCTAGTCCACGCATGTCTGCCACGGTCATGCCAAGTGTGTAATAGCCAAGTGTTTCTACTTCTACGAATGCTCTGCGCGTTTTTACGATTGATGGGTCAATCAAGTAGGCAACAGTGCAAGGGTCATGTACGGGCGGATCAGGAAAGTCTTGGTTTTCGCGGTAAGCTTTACGGAAGAAGTCCATAAGGTCACTAGCAAATATTGCTAAAGGAGTTCCAAGAGCCTTGATACGTGCTTGAACTTCCTGTGTGCAAATTGCTTTGTGGGAAACGTCAAGACCAATCATGGTGATAGGCCATTTTTGATGGAATACAATTCTTGCTGCTTCTGGGTCAGTTCTAACGTTGAATTCAGAGACGGCAGAGCTATTACCTTCATGTACGCCTCCGCCCATAATTACCACTTCGCGAACACGAGAGACTATTTCGGGTCTAAGACGTACCGCAAGTGCAAGGTTGGTTAGAGGGGCGGTTTGCACAAGGGTGATGGTTTTCGGTTCTGAATTCATAAGAGTGGTAACCAAAAAATTGATGGCATGTATTTTTTCGAGCGGACGCGTTGGCACGGGGAGCTCTGCACCGTCAAGGCCTGTTTCGCCATGAACATAGTCTGCAATTTTTTGTTTGCGTAAAATCGGCCGAGGACATCCTGCGTATACAGGAATACCGGTAGCGCCTGCCATTTCAAGCACGGCACGCGCGTTATAGGTAACTTTTTCGAGTACGTGGTTTCCACCAACGGTTGTTACGCCAAGAATGTCGATCTCTGGATTTCCGCAGGCGAGCAACAGAGCCATTGCGTCGTCGTGGCCAGGGTCGCAATCAATGATGACTTTTTTCGCCATTTTTTCGATTCCTCCCTCACCTTATCTATTTAACGGTTTTACGTTACAACTATTGTTTTATGGGTGCAACAGCTAAGCTATAGGCAGAAAATGTGCTTACTTTGTAGTAAAACTCCTGATAGTTCGCAAAAAATAGAGGGGGATTTACGTCGCTGATTTATTTTTAAAATGATTGCTAAAAATGTTGGAAAAGCGTCTGTTCAGACTGTTATGGCGCTTGCGACTGTCCTTGGGTGCCCGTTAGAGGGTCTTTTAGAGTATACGGAAAACAACAACGAAGTATAGATTTGTGGCTTATGTCTCAGTGCGGGATCTGTGCAGTGCTGAATATATTGCTTTCTGTCAGTGGTGATTGTCCGAAATTTCCGGACAACTGAATACTTAACATGTTTGTATGCATTCGATTTGCTTCTGGTTGCTTACGAATGGGTACTTTTTTGTGTTTTCTGTTCTTCTTCAAGTTCCTGCGCTAAGTATTCGTCGCTCATGCAGTGCATGTCCGATACCCCTTCGCTCATCAGTCTATATAGCTCTGAGTGATAAAAGATATCAAGCGCTTCTTCTAGAGTGAGGTTATTACGCTTAGCGAAAAGCTCTACTACGCGAGCGTACTTCTTTTGCAGGAGAATAGGGTTTGCGTTCATAGTTTCACGCCCCTTTCCTTTATGATATCGATAATATCTTCTACGATATATTCTTTGCTTTGCGTATGAAGCACCTCGTATTCAGGAATAATATATTCTTTCAGGATGTCCGACTGTTCCGTCAAGGCAACATACACTTTCTGTGCCTCTACGTTTAGCTTTGAGGCTACATTTTCAATGCAGAAAATTACAAATTCTAGTTCTCTGCTGTTGAGTTTGTTGTTACTGTTATCCATTTTTATGTAAGCCTCCTTTTTGATAGTTTATAGTCATCCAGAATCAAACAAAAGTCTTATGCGAACTTGGACAGTAAAACTACGGTCTCAAGCTGGAACCAAGGCATTATTTCTTTGTACCTTCTTCTAATTCCAGCAGGTACTTATCAAAATCAGACATAAACAACCTGTCTTGAACCACTCGATATTTTTCAAATTCAGTCTCAGCTTTTGTCTTGGCTATCTCTGCTGTTATTTTGCCTGCATCGTGAAGTACTTCACGGTCATCTGCCATCAGGAATAAATCTAGGCGCTTTGACCAATCTTCCATTGTCATGGGAATATGACGTTCCGCACGGTCTTCTGCTAGATCAAGATAAGCGGATACGATACGCTCCAAGGATCGTATCTCTTGTTCACTCAGATAATTTTTAGCAATGCTTACGTCACTTTTTACGATTTTTCCATCCGGGGCTGCCGCCCATGTGGTCAATCCCATACGTGGCTTCTCGGCATCTGCGCGTTCATAGATCAGCTCCGCAGCGGTATGCCCGTGTACTGCATAATGCATTTTATTTTGAACCTTGGCAAAAAACTGCTTTGTTGTCTTTGCTGTACGATCATAGTCCAGCGCCGTTGCATAAATGTCTGTTATCTTCTGGTAGAACCTGCGCTCGGACAGACGGATTTCACGAATCTGTTCCAGCAAGCGGTCGAAGTATTCTACCGTAAGCACGAATCCACCATTCTTCAGGCGTTCATCATCTATGACCCATCCTTTGATGGTGTAATCCTTTACAATGCTGTTTGCCCATTTACGGAATTGCACTGCTCGCTCATTATTCACTTTAAATCCGACAGCGATAATCATCTGAAGATTATAGTGTTTGGTATCACGTGCAACCTGGCGGGAGCCTTCGGTTTGAACTATTCGGAATTTCCGAATAGTTGAGGTCTCTTCTAGCTCACTGTCTTTATAAATCTTTTTAATGTGCTCATTTATCGTCGGCAAACCAACGTCATATAATGTAGCCATCATCTTCTGTGTCAGCCATATATTCTCATCCTCGTAGCGCATTTCAATACTGTCTTGCTGATCACCCACAGAGGCGATATAGGTTAGGTATTCCGCTGTGCTAGAACGGATGGTTGCCTCATCTTTTTTCTTTATCAAATAAAGCGCCTCCTTTTATAACTATATCTAGCTTTTTCCTTGAATTCTTCAATCTGGGTCAGCTATGATGTTCAGCTTCTTTTCGAATGGAAACTTGTTACCTAATCTCGTTCATCTATATCTTTGGCTCTGAGCTGGCGCTCCAGTAAAACTACGGTCTCAACATGGCTGGTGTAGGGGAACATGTCGACGGGTTGAATTCGTTTTATGTGATAGCCCCGTTCTTTGAGGTAGAGCACGTCACGTTGTTGGGTTTTAGGGTTGCAAGAAATATAGACAATACGCGAAGGTGAAAGCGCGCAAGTTGCTTCTAAAAAGCGCTCGCTTGCACCTTGACGGGGCGGGTCCATAAATAAGACATCAAGGGTGTCTGTGCTACCGTTTTGAGATAATTCAGCAAGCTCAAAAAGGTAAGACCCTGCATCGGCGCAGATAAACTGGGCATTTTCTATGCCGTTGTGCTTGGCGTTGTTTTTTGCATCAATGATGGCCGAGCGCACGCTATCAACGCCTATGACTTGCTGTGCATGGTTTCCGGGAGTGATTCCTTTTGCTGTCACCAGGCCAATGGTTCCTGTTCCGCAATATGCATCAAGAACGGTTTCGTGACCGGTGAGGTTGGCTAGGGTGATTGCTTTTTGGTAGAGCACTTCAGTTTGGCGTGCATTTACTTGATAAAACGAATGAGAAGAAATGCGAAAACTCAAACCGCAGAGCGTATCCAAAATAAACCCCGGGCCGTAGAGGCGCTGTTCTTTTTCCCCTAAGATGACATTCGTCTGGCGTTCGTTGATATTTTGAACCACCGAGGTGATAAAGGGGCATTCTTTAACCAGCTCTTTCACGAAGTTTTTGGCGCCTTTGAATTGCTGTTCGTTAGTTACCAGGGTTACCAGAATTTCATTGCTGGTATGTCCGACGCGCACCACAACGTGTCTCATAAACCCTGTACCTGTGTCTTCGCGGTAAGGTTCGATACCATATTTCATCATGAGCTTTTTGATAGCAAGGACAATGCGTTTTGCCTGCTTATTTTCAAGAAGACAGGATTCGTTTTCTATGACACGGTGGCTTCCTTGTGCATACATTCCACAGAGAATTTCATGCGTTGGTTGGTGCCGTCCTTTTTTGGTCTGGTTTTGGTTTTTGTTTTTCAACTTTTTGCCAGGCACGAAAGGCGAGATCACTTTATTGCGGTAATAGAAGGGGTCTTCCATTCCTAGAATAGGTTCAAAAATGGTATGTTCATCTGCGAGTTCTTCAAAAAGGTCAGCCACAAAGGCCTGCTTGATTTCAAGTTGCTTTTCGTAGGGGAGTTCAAGATATTGGCAGGCTCCGCATTGTCTAGAGACAGGGCATGTAGGTGTGTTGGCGGGCGAATGAGGCGTACGCTTTGGAGAAGTAGGCGAGACCGTAGAAACAGCAGAAGCCGAAGGAGCCGAAGAAACCGAAGAAGCCGAAGCTGTGGCATCTTTTAGCTTGCTGGTATTCTTTCCTTTTCTTTTTGCGCTGGCAGGTAAGTTTTTCTTGTTGGCCTTATGCGCAGACTTTGCCTGCGGGTCGTTCTTGCGCGTGGGCTTTGCTAGTGTTCCGTTCTTGCGCGCAGATTTCGCTTGAGCACCGTGTTTGCGCGTGGGTTTTGCTTGCGTTCCGTTCTTGTGCGCAGATTTCGCCTGAGCATCGCGCTTGCGTGCAGGCTTTGCCTGCGTTCCGTTCTTGTGCGCAGATTTCGCCTGAGCATCGCGCTTGCGTGCAGGCT
>CAVABR010000024.1:0-8891 GCA_963586955.1 bacterium | reverse complement strand
GCCTTCTTGATGCTTATGTCGGCCGTCTTGTGGGTTCGCTCAAAATAGGTGCGGGACGCACAGCAAAACGCTTCACAACAAACACTTAGTAACAAAGTGCACCTAATTATTCGTATCTGCCCTGTCAAGAATCTCAATCTTGCCCGCCACATATCAAATTAAGGCACCAAGTTAAGACCGGCAAAGCTTACCGAGCTATCTGCGTTCGTGCGATTTGAAACTGACCCACAAAGGCGAAACGAGAAACTAGCTATCCGCATTCGCCCTATCAAGAGCCTCTTGAACAAGACGCGGGTCAACCTGAGGAAACGGAATAAACTTCTTGGGGTCATCAGGATGCTCCTGCGGGATCCACTCCATCCAAATCATGTCAATCCATTGATCAAACTTGCGCGCGCATTTGGTGAAAAGCGCAACCTGCTTAAAGCCAATCTTTTCGTGAAACGCGCGACTCGTTGCCGGAACATATTCATTAGGTGGATCCAAATGAGCAATACAAGCATTGAGGTTGTAAACGTTTTGCAAGGCAAGAAGCTTTTGAAGGGTGCGATAGAGTTTTCCGCCAATTCCGCCTCGCTTTAAATCTCTTTGGACATAAATTGAAGTTTCTACCGAGCGATTGTAGGCAACGCGCGGACGGAAAGAGTTTGCATAAGCAAATCCTACGACCGATCCATCCAGCTCTGCTACCAAATAAGGATAGTTTTCAAGGGTTGAAGAAATACGACGTTCGAATTCTTCAACTTCGGGTACCTCAACCTCAAAGGTGATAGAGGTTTCCAAAACGTAAGGCGCATATATGGCAACTATTGCGCTTGCGTCTTCTTTTGTTGCAAGACGGATGGTTACAGGCAAAGACATTGAAAACCCCTCTCATGTGATTACGAAATTGGAAAATGGTGCGGGTAAGATACGTGCGCTAAATGTGCTAGTTCCCCTCAAATGCGTTAAACATAGTGTAATTGTACCGAGCGATTTCTTTAGCGCAACACCTTTTTTGTGTTTTACTACAGCATAATAAAGCGAAGTTTTTCCTTGCGGTGCGCCATTAAAGTTCTTTGCTAGAGCACATTCTCAAGCTCTTTATCAGGGCGCCCCGCCAAAGCTCTCTTCTTAAGTTGGAAGTAGATCTGATTACCTTCCGCCCAAGTTCAGTGGCCTTATGGTAGTTCGGGATACCGAGAAGCAAGACCCTGTGGTATACTCCCTGCTTTAGTACTTTACTTTAATAAAGCCATCGTTTTGTTGCAGGAAAGAAGGGCATTTATGAAAAAGAAACTTTTGACGTTAGCTTGCACGGTGCTTTGCATCGCTTGTGTTGCGTCCTTATCCTTGGTTCTTGTTGGTTGTTCGAGCGACAACAAGAGTTCTGACTCCGACAAATTTATTCTTGGATATGACAACACCTTTAAGCCATTTGGTTATCTTGATGACAACGGAAATCCAACGGGCTTTGATATCGATCTTGCAACTGAAGCATGCAATCGTCTTGGTTGGAATCTTGAACTTAATGCTATTGATTGGGATACCAAGGATGCTCAAATTGAATCCGGTAGCATCACCTGTATTTGGAACGGTTTCACCATGGAAGGCCGTGAAGATCAATACACCTTCACTTCTCCCTATTATTCAAATACTCAGGTTGTGGTAGTTCGCAGTGACTCTGGAATCAATACCTTATCAGGGCTTTCTGGTAAGAAGGTTTTAGCACAAACCAATTCTTCTGCTTATAACTTGCTCTCTAACGGGGGAGAAAAAGCATCGCTTGCTGCAACCTTTGCCAGCCTTGAAACCATTGGTGAATACAATTCAGCATTCATGCAACTTGAAAGTGGCGCCGTTGATGCAATCGCTATGGACTTGCCAGTTGCTCAAACTCACGTTAACAGCAAATCGGGATATACCATCTTGAATGAGCACTTGAGCACCGAAAGCTATGCAGTTGGCTTCAAGAAGGGCAACACCGAACAGGCTCAAAAGATTGAGAGCACCTTAAAGGAAATGTACAACGACGGAACCGTTGCAAAGATCGCTGAAAAATACGGTTTGTCTATGGACAATTGGCTTTTGAAATAAGATCAGCAAATTCCTTTTAAGGTAGACGTGATCTCCGAAACAAATGCGGGCAGGGGAAGAACCTGCCCGCATTCATTATTGAGGCAGTAAATAAGGATGTAGCGTATGGATTTTTCTACAATGCTTGGCATGCTGGGGCAAGGATTTCTTGTCACCCTGCAAATCTTTTTCTTCACGTTAGTAGGGGCGCTTCCGTTAGGCGTGATTATTGCTTTGGGGCGCATGTGTAAAGTCAAAGTGGTTTCGGCAATATTTCGCGTATATATTTCCATTATGCGCGGAACCCCTTTGATGCTTCAGCTCATGTTTATCTACTTTGCCCCTTACTATATTTTCGGTATTAAACTTTCAACCGAATGGAGCATGGGCGCATGTTTGGTGGCCTTCATTTTGAACTACGCCGCCTATTTTGCCGAGATTTATCGAAGCGGAATTCAATCCATCCCAACCGGGCAATATGAGGCCGCAGAGGTTCTTGGCTATTCAAAGGCACAAACATTTTTCAAAATTGTTTTCCCGCAGGTCTTTAAGCGAATCATTCCAGCCTTAGGCAATGAGATTATCGTTTTGGTTAAAGATACGTCCTTGGCATTCACGTTGGGAATCATGGAGCTCTTCACAACAGCGCGCGCTATTGTTTCTGCGCAGGGAGTGCTCACTGCTTTCGTTGTTGCAGCAGCCTTCTATTGGGTATTCACGTTTTTCGTGGAGTTCCTTATCTCCCGTGTCGAAAAACGCATGAGTTACTATCACGACTAAGAGAGGTAGATCTATATGAGCGAAAAACAAGACAGTTCTCTCTTGGACAATACTGACAAAGCGGTCAGTGATGTGCGCTCTTCAACTGAGAGTGCGCATAAAAACGAAGAGACAAACAAGATGCCCATTTTAAGCATGCAGCATATCAAAAAGAGCTTTGATAAAAATGAAGTTCTCAAAGATATATCCTTTGAGGTAAGCAACGGAGAAATTGTTTCCATCATTGGGCCTTCTGGTTCGGGCAAATCTACACTTTTGCGTTGCGCTACGCTTCTAGAAACATTTGAATGCGGGTCGCTTACCTATGAAGACCTTGTTGTTGTTTCTGCTGATGCTTCAGGAAAAGCAATATACCAGGGTAGAGAGGCAAATAAGAAGGCACGCCAGTTTTTTGGTTTAGTGTTTCAAAACTTTAATTTGTTTCCTCATTATTCAGTTTTGCGCAATGTTATGGACGCTCCTCTTATGGTTCAAAAACGCGACAAGGCAGAAGTTGAAAAACAGGCGCGTGAATTGTTGTGTCAAATGGGACTCGAAGGAAAAGAAGACAGCTATCCTTGCGAGCTTTCAGGCGGGCAACGACAGCGAGTGGCTATCGCTCGCGCGCTTTGTATGAACCCCGATATTCTATTCTTTGATGAGCCTACAAGCGCGCTTGACCCAGAGCTTACCCAAGAGGTTCTCAAAGTTATTCGCTCTCTTGCTGAAAAGCATATGACTATGGTTATTGTTACGCACGAAATGGCATTTGCGCGTGATGTTGCTGACCGCATTATCTTTATGGATGGTGGGGTAATTGTTGAAGAGGGACCTGCAAAAGAGGTCATCAATAATCCTCAGCATAATCGCACGAAGGCCTTCTTGAAACGATACTCAGAAGGCGCAAACGATTAGTTTTTATTTGCAGGATAAACACCCCGAGTTCTTTTCTCTGTGGCTAGGCGTTTATCTCATCGAGGGTTGTCCCGTAGCCTTATAGCCAGCCTATAGGGCTAGATTTTTCCATCACGAGGCTATGAAAAGCTCGCCTTTAATAAGGCGAGCTTTTGTTTTGCATTTGGCGCTATAACTTGTGGTCACCATAAGCTCCTTTTTCTATAGGTACGCTTGGGGTTCAAGAGACAAAAAAATGCCCGCATGAAAAGGCGAGCATTTTTACTGGTGCGTTTTGTTGCAAAGACTTATTTCTGCTTAAGCAAGCCATAACCGCCGTTATCACGACGATACAAAACGTGAACGTTGTTGCTGTCGCGATCAATGTAAGCAAAGAAATCGTGGCCCAAAAGATCAATCTGAACAAGAGCTTCTTCTTCAGTGAGAGGCTGGAATTCAATTTCCTTTACGCGAACAACTTCGTCATCTGCGGAAAGTTCTTCCATAAGGCCTTCGATGTCAAGCTCAGTTGCCTTTTTCTCAACAGCGTTCTGAGACATTTTTTTGTCGATAACGCGCGTCTTGAATTTGCGGAGCTGGCGAAGAACTTTTGCTGCAGCAACGTCGATAGCTGCATACATGCTCTCTTCGTGCTCTTCTACGCGGATGATATGGCCACGAGCACGCATAGTAACTTCGCAACATGCAGGTGTTGGATTTGCTGGGTTTTTCTCAACCTGAAGAACAACTTCTGCGGTGAGAGGTTCGATATCCATTACCTTCATGGAGTTACCGATCTTTTCTTCTGCGTATGAGCGCAAAGCGTCAGTAATGGGCATTTTACGTCCAGCAATGGTGATGTCCATGACTTTACCCTTTCAAACTTGAGGACAGATACAATAAGAAACGAAGGGGCTAGCCCCGTATGAGACCAGCTCCCCGTCGCTATTCTTTCTTACTAGTCTAGCGCAACTTGAGAAAATCTTTGAGATTATTTGAAGCGCTTGTGAATCTAGCAGGCATTGTGGAGATTTTCTTCACACAAAATTGCGACCCACTCTCATATTCTGCTACCATAGCATAAGCTCACGCTCATAAACGAACGCTATGCTCAAGGAGGTCTTTACAGATGACGGAGCATTTAAATGGAACAGGTAAGCGCGCGCTGGTAAATATTTTTGTAGCAGCGGTGCTAGCGATGGGTCTTATGATCCCTGTTGCTTCTGCTTATGCAACCCCAACATCTTCTTCAAAAGAAGCAGAGGCACAACAAGCTCTCAATGAATACAAAGAGATGCAGAATAAGCTCGATGAAGCTTCGAACAATTACACCGAAGCGCTTATGAAGCAAGAAGAAGCTCAAAAGAAGGTCAGTGAAGCTCAAACTCAGATTGAGCAAGAATCCGAACACATTAAGTCTTTACAAGAACAGCTTGGCGATCGTGCCCGTGATATGTATCGTGGTGGCACTGCTTCGCTTATTGATATTATCTTGGGTGCAACATCCTTTGATGAATTTGCTAACAAGCTCTATTTGCTTGATATCGTTAACCAAAACGATGCTCGCTTAGTACAAGAGACCAAAGATTCTCGTGAAAAGATTGAAGCTGCTAAGACTGAATATGTTGAGCAGGAAAAAGTAGCAACTGATGAGGCTAATAAAGCCCGTGAGATTCAGCAGAATGCTCAGACGCTTTCTTCTCAGGCAGAAGCTGCTTATAACAATTTGAGCGAGGAAGCTAAGGCACTTAAAGAGCAAGAAGAAGCTGCAGCTGCTGAGGCTGCAAGGGTAGCGGCAGAAACCAACAACTCAAACGGCTACTTTGGTTCCAGCAACAACACTGGTGGAGATGACGGCGGTAGCTATGATGGTGGCGGTAGCTATGATGGTGGCGGAAGTTCTTATAGTGGCAATAACAAATCTGCCGATGACGGTACTATTGTAGGTCGTGCTTACTCTTGGGTTGGAAATGCAGAGTACGTATGGGGAGCATGTTCTCCAGGAGCTTTTGACTGCTCTGGTTTCGTAAGCTATTGCCTCACGGGACAGTATTCGCGCCTTGGTACTACCTATACATTCATGGGTTGGTCTCAGGTAAGTGATCCTCAACCAGGTGACGTTTGCGTTAACAGCGGGCACTGCGGTATCTACATTGGTGGCGGACAGATGATCCACGCTGCAACGGAAGGCGTTGGCGTTATCGTCGGTCCAGTACAAAGTGGAATGATTTTCGTACGTTACTAATATTGTTCATTAGTAAAAAAGTTACGTTCACTGAGCGGTCCTTCGGGACCGCTTTTCTTTTTATATATTTGTGCTAACATAGCACCCGCAAAAAAGCATTTTGGTCACGAAATGAAAAACGGGATGTGGCTCAGCTTGGTAGAGCGCTGCGTTCGGGACGCAGAAGTCGCAGGTTCGAATCCTGTCATCCCGACCATAAACCGTTTAGAGAGTATCTGGTCTGTGTGCCGTACTCTTTTTGTTAGAGTGTTACTACTCTCTATAGAACAAACAAAGGGTTATAGGTCGTTGCTTAATAACCCGGGATAACTGGAGGTGCAATAATGAAAATTGGACCATTAGGAATTACCGAGATAGTCATAATTTTACTTGCCATTCTCATTTTGATTGTTCTTGGCCCAAAGAATCTTCCTAAGCTGGGTACTGCTATTGGAAAAGGCATAAAGAACCTGCGTGAAGGCTTGGGTGGCAAGAAAAAGATTGACGAAAAAGACGAAAATGGCAAAACCAAAGAGGCTGATTCTGAAAAGAAGGATTCAGCTGAGGCTAGCAAGTCTGATGAAGAGGCCGAAGTTATTGAGGTCATAGATAAACCGGAACCAGGACGCAAGTCTAAGAGCGAAGGCTCCAAAGACGAGTAACTTTTTAGCAAAGAAGCACCGCTTTTGCGTGGCTTCTTTGCTTTATATTGCGTTTTGATGTAAAGGGTGTTTTAATTTCGTTCGGGCTAGACGTGAAATGTGTTTAAGTCTAGAACGAAGAAATTATAAAGGAAGAGAAGACAAAATGAAGCTCGCTCGTTGAGCTTCGGAGGAAACAATGGACAAAGATTATATTCTTACTCAAGAAGGAAAAGAGAAGCTTGAAAAAGAGCTTCATTACCTTGAAACGGAAAAACGTGCTGAAATTGGCGAGCGTATTCGTGTAGCTCGTGAATTTGGCGATATCTCAGAGAATTCTGAATATGATGACGCTAAAAACGAACAGGGCATGATGGAGGCTCGTATTGCTGAAATCACCCGTATTCTTGGAGAGGCAACCGTAGTTTCTGCTCCAACGCGTTCAAGCAAGGTAAACATTGGTAGTCGCGTTACCTTAGAGATGGGTGGCAAAGAAAGAGTCTTTACCATTGTTGGTGCAGCTGAGAGCAATTCTGCTGAAGGTAAAATCTCTAACGAGTCCCCTGTTGGTTCCGCGCTTTTGGGTCACAAAAAAGGCGATACAGTAGAAACCGAAGGACCAACTGGCCGAGCAATCGTTATGAAGATTCTCAAAATTGAGCATTAGTTAAAACTAGTTAGCTAAAGTAAGGCATGCCCGCTTTTATTGCGGGCTTTTGTCTTATAAATTGGTATTACATCTATAAAGTTGAAGGGAAAGCGATGTCTAAAGAGGCGAATATGAGCAAAGAAGATCTCAGCAAGCAGAACGCTGAAGCAATTGAAGATGATCCTATCGAGGTTCGTCGTGCCAAACGCGATGCTCTTATTGCTGAGGGTAAAAACCCTTACGGACATGCTTTCGAATATTCTCATCACGTTGCAGATCTCAATGAGAAATACGTTGATTTGGGCGATGGAGAAAATACCGAAGATCGCGTACAAATTGCAGGCCGTATTATGGCTAAACGTGACCAGGGAAAAATCATCTTTATGGAACTCAAAGACAGCACGGCGGCTGTTCAGCTGTTCTGCCGTATCAATGCTTTAGGCGAAGACGTTTTCGCTCAAATGAAAGATCTTGATGTGGGTGACTGGATTGGCGTTTCTGGTTTGATGATGCGCACTCGTCGCGGACAACTTTCGGTTGCTGTTGATACGTTTGAGCTGTTGTCAAAGTCCTTGCGCCCCTTGCCTGAGAAATTCCACGGTTTGGCCGATAAGGAAACGCGTTATCGTCAACGCTATGTTGACTTGGTCATGAATGAAGAGGTGCGCGATACGTTCGAAAAGCGCTTCAAGATTATTTCTGCTGTGCGTCGTTATATGGAAGACCAGCAGTTCTATGAGGTTGAAACGCCCTTTTTGCATCCCATTCTTGGTGGCGCAAATGCTAAGCCATTCGTGACGCATTTCAATGCATTGGACAGAGATTACTTCTTGCGCATTGCAACCGAGCTTCCGCTTAAGCGTTTGCTGGTAGGTGGCTTTGAGCGCGTGTTTGAGATTGGCCGTCAGTTTAGAAATGAAGGAATGGATCCTTATCACAATCCTGAGTTCACCACGATGGAAGCCTATCAGGCCTTTACTGATCTTCGTGGCATGATGGAACTTACGCAAGGGTTTATTCAGGCTGCAGCTATGGCTGCCTGCGGTACGCTTCAAGTTGAATACCAAGATCACCAAATTGACTTGAGCGGTCAATGGCGCGTTGCAACCATGCTTGAGTTGGCAAACGAATATTCAGACGAAGAAGTAAGCTTTGATCGTTCCCGAGAAGAATTGGTAGCTATTCTTGAAAAGAATGGTGGCCATGCAGACGATGCCTGGGGTAAAGGCAAGCTCATTGCTGAAATCTTTGAGGCAGTAGCAGAAGATAAGCTTATTCAGCCAACCTTTGTAACTGATCATCCTTTGGAAGTTTCTCCGTTGGCTAAGAAAAAGGAAGACAATCCTTTATTGACTGATCGTTTTGAGCTGTTTATTTGTGGTCATGAATATGCGAATGCCTTTAGTGAGCTCAATGATCCGGTGGATCAGGCAGAGCGCTTCCGTGCACAAGTCGAAGCAAAAGATATGGGTGACGACGAAGCAATGGGTTATGACGAAGACTACATTCGTGCCCTTGAATATGGCATGCCTCCTGCTGGTGGCGTAGGAATTGGCATTGATCGCTTGGTTATGTTGCTTACTAATTCTGCAACTATTAGGGATGTGTTGCTTTTTCCTCACATGAGAGATGAAAGATAGTTTTGTTTGTTTGTGTTGCGCCTGCGAAC
>CAVABR010000023.1:0-19424 GCA_963586955.1 bacterium | reverse complement strand
CCCTTGGTACTCTTGGCACCCCTGGCGCCCCAGCTCAAACAGACCCGCCACCTCCAAATTGGGCTTCAATGGCTCATCAAAAGGAAAGTTGAGATGAACCGCACCACCCTGTATGGTTCCAGCGCCACAGCGCGCATATGCTTCGCGCGCAATTTGTCGCACATAGGAAATACGCTTAGGGCTGGCTACCGGATCAGGCATTTGCCAAAACGCCTTCACATGGTTTGAAAACGCTTTGAGCTGATCGCAGGTTTGCGGAGCGCCAAGTTGCTGAAGATGCTGAGGTCTATCGCCCGAAAGAACAATCAGGGGCACGCGCGAAGATTCGGCTTCCATGACAGCGGGGTAATAGTTTGCCAAAGCAGTCCCTGAAGTGCAGATCACGCATGCAGGACGAGCCGTAGCCTTTGCCCTTCCAAGCGCGAAAAAAGCAGCACCTCTCTCATCAACATCAAGATAGCAATTAAGCGAAGAAGCATAAGCCACCATGGCAAGAGGCGTCGAACGCGAACCTGGGCTTATAACCACATCACGCACACCCGCGCGTTGCAATTCGTCAAAAAACGCACCCACATAAAGCGCTAAGTCATCGGGCGACTGCTGATACGGGTTTTCCGATGCAGTCTTTCCTGCTGTTTGTTGTTCGTTCTTCAAAACTATTCATCTCCCTCAAAGGCACTCAAAATAGTTTTGAGCTTCATGTCTATCTCGTTAAATTCTGATTGCGCGTCGCTCCCTTCAACCACGCCACAACCGGCATAGACCCAACCACATTCGCCATCGAATACGCCCGAACGAATAGCAACCGCAAATTCCCCGTCACCATTGCCATCAACAAAACCAACCGCACCACCAAAAAATCCGCGATTGTATGATTCAACCTCACGCAAACACATAAGTGCCTCGCCCACCGGTGCGCCGGCAAGAGCGGGAGTAGGATGAAGCTGAGATGCAAGTGACGTAATGGTTGTACCTTCCATCACCTTTGCTTGTGCGGGAGTATGCAAATGTTGCACATGCTTAAGCGTAAGAATGGCCGGGCTTTCAGGAATTTCAACATCGTAGCAATTGCGAGAAAATACTTCGCGAATAAAACGCACCACATGATTATGTTCGCGCAGATTTTTCTCATCGCTGAGCAACTCTTCAGCTAGCCGGCGCGTTTGCTCTTCGTCCTTACCCACGGTTGTAGTTCCTGCCAGACACATGCTATGTACTACGGAATCTTTTTTGTTAACAAGGAGCTCGGGCGTGCATCCGCAAAAGAACACATCACCATAGCGATACATGAAAACTTTTCCGCGCGCACTTCCGTCAATAAGATTCACCAACAAATCTTTTGAAGAAAATGGCGTCTTTGCAACCAGTTTTTGCCTGCGCGAAGGAACCAACTTGTTAATTCGTCCTTCTCTAATAAAAGCCAGGCTACGATCCATCACTTCTTCCCAATCTTTAAGCTCATCAGGAATAAGCGAATACTCAATGGTTCTCCGCTCGCGCTTTTTAGCCTCAAACGCATGGCGCACAAACCTATCCACGCGCCCTTTATAGACCGGCCCCAAACTATTTACCTGCAAAAATGAGCCCGTCTCGTTTTCAATGAGCGTCACTTCAGGGAGCATAAAATGCAAGCGCGGAAACGCTTGCATCATTTCATCAGGCATTTTAGGATTTTCTGCATCAAAACGGTTGAATGAGAAAAATACGGGAGCAAGATTTTCAGGACCTTGTAATACCTGGTCAGCATTACTAAGCGAAGGAACAGCGATACAACGGCCAAGCCCCATGGCGCGCGTAGGATTTTCTTTGTCATAATAGACAAACTGATCCGTGAAGCCCTTTTGCAAGACGCAAAATGCATCCACGATATCGGTATTAATAGCTACCGTATAGGAATAAATTTTTGCCATAAACTCACAACCCTAACTCCCCAACCAAATGTTAGTATCTCTTGCCGTTGTGCTACTTCCGACGCGCCATTGTCACCGCACTATTACCGTGACGCCATCACCGCCGGCAACGCTGGCGAAACACAATAGCCTTACTTGCATTGCCACGGTACTATCGCTACTACATTATTGTCGTTGCGCCACCACCGACGCGCCATTGTTACCGCACTCATTTGATCCCAACTTCTACCGTTGGTTTTCAATGTGATCCTAATGATCAGTCTCTAAATGCTGTTTTGCCAAATCCCACAATTCTTGAAGTTCTTCCATTGATAAATCTTCGATAGATCTACCTTGCGCCCAAGCAGCGCCTTCCATAAAGCTCCAACGCTGACGAAACTTATTGCACGTAGCGCGAAGCGAAGTCTCAGCATCTATGCCATATTTGCGCCCGACGTTAACCAAGGAGAACAGCACATCTCCCAGCTCAAGCTCCATGGCAGTTTTGTCACCGGTTTCGGCCGCTTCTTTGAGCTCTTCGCATTCCTCATGCACCTTTGCCCAAACATCATCAACCGTGTCCCAGTCAAAACCAACCGCAACTGCTTTGCGCGATATTTTATAAGCTTGCAAAAGTGCGGGGAAACTACGCGGAACGCCATCGAGTAAACCTTCGGGTGAATGCTCCTTTTCGGAAAGCTTAACCTTGTCCCAAATATCCAAAACTTCTTCTGCGGATTGAGCAGAAACATCTTCGCCAAACACGTGAGGATGACGCCGGATCATTTTTTCATTAACCAACCGGCAAACGTCCACGATGTTAAACTCTCCCGCGTCAGCCGCAATTTGGCTTTGCAAAACCACCTGCAACAAAACATCGCCCAGCTCTTCGCAAAGGTGTGCTGAATCTTTTTGCTCAATAGCATCAACGGCCTCGTAGGCTTCCTCAATCATATTGCGCGAAATTGATTCATGCGTTTGTTTTTGATCCCACGGGCATCCACCCGGAGCCCTCAGGCGTGCAATCGTAGAAACAAATTCGCCAAAAACAGCCATGCTGTCTTCGGCGAATTGTGGTGCACTCATATTTTCTGGGTTGCTAACCTGCCCCATGTGTTAGTCCTTCTTTTCTTCTTCTGATTCGCTTAAGCGCTCATCTTCTTTGAAATTTTCTTATGCGAATTACGCCTTATCAGAAGTTTCTTTGCCCTCGGCCTCAGCTTTTTTCTCAGCCTCAGCCTTGTTGCCTGCCTCTCTACCAGCTTCGGTCTTAGCCTCAGCATCGGCCTCGGACTCAGCCTCACCTTCAGCCTCACCTTCAGCCTTGCCCTCAGCCTTGCCCTCAGCTTTCGCCTTGCCTTCGGCCTCTTCGTCTTCGTCTTTGTCAAAGTCATCGCCCAAAATCTGCTTAGCCTCTGCAAGCTCTTTTGCCTGGCGCTTTTCGTCAGCTTCATCAATGAAGGTCTTAGTATCAGTAAATGCGCGATACTCCTCTGGCAAAGTTGTAGGAGGAGTAATGTTATCCATCTCTTCAACCTTGTCACTATAAGCCTGAATCAAACGAGCAATTGCTTGAACTTCTTCAATAGTGAGCACTTCTTCTTTTTGCTCATCAATAAAGTTGAGGAACTCTTCGTAGGTACCTACAAAGCTTGTAGGCGCAAACTCTGCCTCGTCAATTTTGTCAAACGAAGGAAAGACGGCCATGGGGAAATAAGGAATATCTTTTTCCTGACCAATAACTTCTTTCACGCTGTACGCATGAATCTTTGCTTGCCACAAAGGAGAAGTAAACGCGTTACGCCTCAAACCCAAATAGCGGAACCACTGCTGTTTCATCTCATCAGCTTTGATGAACTTATAAAACATACGAAATTCCAGGAAGAACAAACCGTAAACCGAAACGATGATAAAGTCTGCGCGCGACTTACCAAGCTTGGTCATGATGTGCTGGTTTTCAAGCACAACATACTTGTCTTCCGGTAGTTCTTCTTCCAGAAGTTCTGGCATAGAATCTTCTTCGGCACGCGCGGTTTTAAGCATCTTGCGCTTTTTGTAAACGTCTCTAAAAAGAGTTACCGCTAAAACAATAACGATTAAAGCAAAAAGGATATTAATCGCTATTTCCTGAATTCCTTGAGTATCCACGAAGCCCCCTTAAATTTTGTACATAAACTGAAATACGTCTTCACGTTGAATTATTACCTGAACGCCAAGCTCCTCACCGGCTTGCTTGAGCGCTTCTTGTACCGTATTAAAATCTGCCACGTCAGGATTTAAGCGAACAACCATGGTCATACTAAAAATGTCGTCCAAAATGGTTTGGCTGATATCGTCAATGTTAGAGCCTTTTTCTGCTAAGACCGCTGAAATTGCAGCAACAATGCCACTTCTATCTTTTCCAAGAACTGAAACTACGCAACGCATAAGATAATTCCTTCCTGTTTATCTCAACCTTGTCTTAGTGATTATCGTCTGAAAATCAACGACAGCGCCTCGGCGCGTGTTGCATCGTGTCTTTCGAATATACCACGGACGGCGCTTGTCGTGGTCTTCGTTCCTGCCTTCTTAACACCACGCATGCTCATGCATAGATGCTCTGCCTCCATAACAACAATGGCACCCTGCGGATTAAGCTGTTCCATCAACGTGTTGGCAATTTGCGTGGTAAGACGCTCTTGAACCTGCGGACGACGAGCATAAACATCAACAAGGCGCGCCAACTTTGAAAGACCACAAACGCGCCCATTCTTGTCAGGGATATATGCAACATGCGCCGTACCAAAGAAAGGAGCAAGATGATGTTCGCACATAGAATAAAAAGGAATGTCACGCACCAAAACCATTTCTTCATGGTGCTCATCAAACAGCGTTTCAAAATGTTGAGCAGGATCTTCATAAAGACCAGCAAAACATTCCTCATACATGCGAGCAACGCGTTCCGGCGTTTTAACCAAACCTTCTCTGTCAGGGTCTTCTCCAACCCCTTCAAGAATAAGGCGAACGCCCTGCTCTATTTTTTCTAGATCCATTCCCATGGTCTCTCCTTGCATGCTATAAAATCTGCTCCCTTGAGCGAAAGCTCGTTCGGTGCATCCTTGTTTCTAATGCTTTTAACTAGAACACTAACAGATCATTATGTTCTTTTTTCTCTACAGATCCAACTCCACGGAAACAGGGCAGTGATCGCTTCCGAAAATATCATCATAAATATGCACGAATTGAATATTGTCTTTAAGTGCTTCGCTTACCAAGAAGTAATCAATACGCCATCCCGCGTTGTTAGCACGCGCATTGAATCGGTAACTCCACCAAGAATATGCTCCGGTAGTTTCTGGATTAAGGAAGCGAAAGGTATCGATAAAACCTGTATCTAACAACGTGCTGAATTTCTCTCGCTCCTCATCAGAAAAGCCCGGATTCCCGCGGTTGGAACGAGGATTCTTTAAGTCAATTTCTTGATGGGCAACATTGAAGTCTCCGCACATGACCACCGGTTTTGCACTTACGGCCTCACCGCTGGGAAGTTGCCCCTGTTCCAACCCTTTACATACCGAACGAAACGTGTCATCCCAGGCCATGCGATGGTCAAGACGTTTGAGTTCGCTTTGAGCATTGGGTGTATAGACATCAACAAACCAAAACTTCTCAAACTCAAGAATAACCACGCGCCCTTCGGTATCAAGCTCAGTCACTCCCACTTCGTGCATGACGCGCAAGGGTTCTTCTTTGCAGAATACCGCTGTACCCGAATAACCCTTCTTTTCCGCATAGCTCCAGTATTGGTGATAACCAGATAGATCCATCTCTATCTGACCTTCTTGAAGCTTTGTTTCCTGAAGAGCAAAAATATCTGCATCGAGTTCGTTAAAAACATCCATGAAGCCTTTTTTCATGACCGCACGAAGCCCATTAACATTCCAAGATACGCATCTCATATGTATCCTCACTTTACGAAAAATGCCCGAATTGCTTCGGGCATCATAACGAGCGTTTACGTTTGAGTTTTGGTTGACAAAACAACGCCTGGGGTAGGCTAGCGTATGCTACTTACCGCGAGAAGCCTTTTTTGCAGCTTTACGTGCTTCTTTTTCAGCCTGTTTTTTAGCCTCAGCTTCTGCACGTTCTGCTTCCTGTTTACGCATTTCTTTACGCGCAGCAGTTGCGGCTTTAGATTTATCCTTCGAAGCACCTGAGCGCGCTTCTTTTCTCAAAGGACGAATCTTGAGCGCATCGATAGCAACTGCAGCCAACAAGAAGCCCCATCCAAGTCCGTAGAACAACAGCGACATGTTTTCGTTGTCTACAAACAGATCCGGCTTAACCAAAGGAGGAATCAACGAACAGATACCTAAACCAATGACAATCCACCAAATGGTGCGCCACTTTTTATAAGCAGAAGTTCCTGGATTGTTATAGCGACGTTGCGCTTCCTTTTTGTCTGCCTTGGTAAGCGTTTTTTCGCGATTTTTTTCCGCGGTATCGCCTTCCATGTCAAGAAGGGTATAAGCACCTTTTTGAGAAGAAGTGTCCTTGTTCTTTTTGGCAGCCTTTGCGCGTTCTTTAGCTTCTTCTTCCTTCTGCTTACTGCTTCCGCCACCCATAAGCTTAGAGAAGAACCCTTCTTTTGGCTTATTGTTAGGGTCTTCAATATAAACCGAAGAAGCAGCTTTCATTACCGGCTTTGCTGAAGCTGCACTCTTGCGCGTTTTACCCGCTTTGGTGTCATTTTGATTTCTGTCGTTCAGGGGGTTTCTCTGTGACATTCCCTTTTGTTCTCCTTGTATTTTTAGTTACAAATTATTGAGCCACAAAACTGCGACCAGTAATTTTTTCGTATGCCTGAATGTACTTCTCACTTGTCTTTTTGATGATGTCTTCAGGAAGTCTTGGAGGGTTGCCCGTTCTGTCCCAATTAGCATTGAGCCAATTGCGTACAAATTGCTTGTCAAAGCTTGGTTGCTCTTCTCCAACTTTGTACGTATCGGCAGACCAGAAACGTGAAGAGTCAGGCGTCAATACTTCGTCACCTAAAATGATTTTTCCATCATAGCGACCGAACTCAAATTTGGTATCAGCAATAATAATGCCACGTTCACGAGCATGCTCTGCTGCGCGCTCATATACCTTAATGGTGAGATCGCGAATAGCAGCTGCGTCTTCAGCGCCAATTTGCTCTGCGCATTTTTCAAAGCTGATATTTTCATCATGGTCACCAATTTCAGCCTTTGTTGAAGGAGTGAAAATGGTTTCGGGAAGCTTGGAAGAATTTACCAAGCCTTCAGGAAGCTTAATTCCGCAAACAGAACCAGTAGCCTGATAATCTTTCAAACCAGAACCGGTCAAATAGCCACGGACGATACATTCAATAGGAAACATTTCCGCTTTCTTGACCAACATAAAACGACCGGCAAGATAATCAGCATAAGGCTTAAATTTCTCTGGCAAATCTTTAACGTCAGCGGAAATAAGATGATTCTCTACCACGTCAGAAAGAAGCTCAAACCAAAAGCAAGAAAGCTGAGTTAAAACCTGACCTTTGTAAGGAATTTCATCTTCCAAAATATAATCAAATGCAGAAATGCGATCTGAAGCAACAAGTAATAATTTGTCTCCCAAATCATAGAGGTCACGAACTTTTCCTTGAGCATCAGGCTTGATATCAATTCCTGACATAGCATTCCTTTCCCTATAAAATACGAATCTTTTCTATTATGGGTCATTTTCTCCACAATAGCGAAAAAATCTCTTTTTTCGACACAGGACATAAAGACGTCAATCCGTCATTATTTATAAACTTACGAAAAAATCGGCAATTCTGGAGATTTTTTCTTGAAATTATCTCCGTTTTTGCCTATTATTTCGAAAATTGAATATCAGATCGAACGACGTTCAAAGAGCAACCAACCAAGACGAGCATCAGCAAAACCAACGTGGAGGTTGTCATGAAAAGAAAAATAGACGCCGAGCTAGAAAAGTGGAAAGCGCAGGCATCGAAGAAGCCCTTGGTACTTTTTGGAGCGCGTCAGACCGGCAAAACAACATCGGTCCTAGCATTTGCGCATTCCCATTATCAAAATGTTGTTCACATAGATTTCTATAAACAACCACAGCTAAAGGCGGCATTTAAGGGAAATCTCGACCCCGCTTCCATTATCTCTTCGCTCGAAGCGCTTCTCGGTCAAGATATTCCCGTTGAAAATACACTTTTGTTTTTCGACGAAATACAAGACTGCGACGAAGCAATTACTTCGCTAAAATTCTTTCACACCGATACGCCAAAACGCGATGTCATTGCTGCCGGCAGCCTACTTGGAGTTCACGTTGCACGAAGCAGTTCATTTCCTGTTGGTCAAGTAGATATGCTCACTATGCACCCTATGGACTTCGAAGAATTCTGCTGGGCAATAGATGAAACTCGCGCTTTTAATCTGGTAAAAAAGTCATTTGAGAGCCTTACGTATTGCGCTGTTCATAACCATATGATCGACCTTTATCGAAAGTACCTGTTGATAGGTGGGATGCCAGAATGTGTTTTAGAATACACCCAAAAGAGTAGCCTCGAGAAAATACAGAAGGTGCAATCCGATATACGTACAGCCTATGTTGCAGACATGACTAAATATGTAAGCGGTATTGACTCTTCAAAAATTGTTGCTTGTTGGGAAAGTATGCCTAGCCAGCTTGCAAAAGAAAGCGGATCTACAAAGTTTATGTGGAAGTATGTCGAAAGTGGCGCGAAAGCAGAGCGGTACGCAAGCTCTGTTGATTGGCTTGTCGCAGCAGGCATAGTAGAAAAGTGTACGCAGGTGTCAGACGGAGTGTCGCCACTTAAATCATTTGAAAAACCCGCATCTTTCAAGCTCTACGTAGCCGACACAGGGCTTTTGTCTAACATGTTCAATGCAACAGCGAGCGATTTTGACGGGACAGACCACAGAAGCGCCAGATTCAGAGGCGGCATTGCGGAAAACTACGTAATGCAACAATTATCCGCTGCAAATATTCAGCCCTATTATTGGGGAATGCAAAGCACACGAGAAGTGGAATTTGTTATTAAGACCCGCGAGGGGGTCGTGCCCATTGAGGTTAAATCGGGAACACGAGTAAGCTCCACAAGCGCGAAATACTTTGCTCAAAAGTATGATTGCCCTTACATCGTTCGAGTGACAGGGAAAAACTTTGGAGCAGAGCAGCTCGTAAAAAATATTCCACTTTACGCAGCTTGTCTTCTCCCCTGCCTGAAATAGAGCTTGAATGGCGCAAAAGTCAGGTTTTATTATGGGTCATTTTGCTCACAATAGCGAAAAATCTCTATTTTTATCGCAAAGAAACCGTTGTGCTGGTGGCGTGTTGGTTGTGTGCGCAATGCGCTACCGCATGCCACCCCATGCACCACTCCGCGCGCTCTAGCTCTTTTTGCGTTTGCGATTATCCCCGTTGTTTTCGTTATACAACGGAATATAAATGGTGAAGCATGCTCCCTTGTTGGGCTTGCCTTCTACCCTAACCCAACCGCGATGACGATCCACAATCTCTTTCACCACCGAAAGACCAATGCCTAAGCCGCCTGTTGCGCGTGCTCTTCCTGGATCTGCTCGCCAAAAACGCGCAAATACCATCTTGGCTTCTTCGCTTGATAAGCCAATGCCGGTATCTTTAACCATGATCTGACCCATGATATCACCCTTGTGAACGCCAACGGTGATAGTTCCTCCTTCAGGCGTATACCGAACCGCATTAGAAATGAGATTTGCCGTAGCCTGGCGAAGCATATCCGCATTTCCGTACACATATACATGCTCATCGTGTTCATACTCAAGCGCAAGTCCCGCATCGGTAACGTAGGCTTGATGGTTAGTCACAATGGTGTTGATAAGCTCTACCAAATCAACCTTGGAAAATTCAACCGGCGTAGAGCGATTCTCTAAACGAGAAAGCTTCAACAGCGCATCAACCAAACGGCTCAAACGACGCACCTCAGAGTTGAGCGTTTCAAGACGTTCTTCGTCTGGCTCAAAGACACCATCGATCATTGCCTCAACCGTAGATTGAATAGCCATTAGAGGCGTGCGCAATTCATGAGCTACGTCAGTTACCAATCGGCGTTCCAACTTTCGATTAGACTCAATAGCATCTGCCATGCGGTCAAACGTATTGCCCAAGCGCGAAATCTCATCATTGCCCGAAAGGTTAGTCCTAGCTGAATAATTTCCTTCTTTGAGTTCTTGCGCTGCATGAGTGATGCGATTGATAGGACGAACAAGCGCACGCGCAAACGCAACACCAGCAATAAGCGCAATAACCGTTGCAAAGACCGAAGCGAAAATCATAGCCTGATATGATTTTTCTCTAAACTCCTGATCAGGTTGAGTGAGCAAAGCGTCAGAGCCAAAAACGCGAACATAGACGGTGCCTACCTTGTTGCCTTGAACAACAATGGGTGCAATAGCGGTATTTTTTTCGGAGTCATTAAAGTTGGTGAATGCGGGCCTATCTTGTGAACTTGAATTGTCATAGACAATTGAGCCGGATTCGTTTGCCACCTGAATAGAAACGGTATCGTAGAGCGAAGCTGCTGAAGAGGCCACCGCCAACGTGCCACCGTACCAATCTCCGTGATAGCGCTCGTAGGCAACTGCAATACTATCAGCAGTTGAATTGGCAAGACGCTCCATGTTTTCGCGCGTGTAGCTTTGGAAATGCTGTTCCCATACAAACGAAAGCATGATGACCGAAGCACAAATAGTCATAAGCGAAACAACAACAAAGGCGATGATTACCTTAAGGGTAAACGTCATTCCCTTCTTTTTACGTTTTTGCTTTTTCTGCCCCTCTGTTACAGAGGCGTTTTCGTATTCCCATTCGGTTTGTTCACTTTTTTCAGCCACGCGAAACCCCTAAGTGTTGTTCTATAAAAACTTTTCTACCTGAACGGTTTTATTTTATATGCAAAAAGCGCCCTTATATTTTTACAAGGACGCTTTATGTTTTCTTTTTCGTTGTGCGCTCAATTGACACTCCCCTAGCTATTGCAAGGAGATTCCCGCTTCGGGGCTCGCTCATCTTGCCATCTTGCCCCGCTAACCGCCACCTACAAAGCAGATCTTAGTTAGTTAGCAACCGTAGCAGTTGGACTTTTGCCGTCCTCGCCACTAACAACCACCTGCAAACTTAGTTAGGCTTTGTTGGGTCTTCGAAGCGATAACCAACGCCATGAACGGTATGCAACCATTTTGGATGACGAGGATTGTCGCCAATCTTTGCACGCAAATTCTTTACGTGAGAGTCAATGGTGCGCTCATAACCTTCAAAGTCATAGCCCAAAACTTTTTCAACCAATTCCATGCGCGAATACACACGACCAGGATAACGGCAAAGCGTAGTGAGCAACTTAAATTCGCTTGCGGTCAGATCAACTTCTTCGTTGTTAACAAGAATCTTATGACCGGAAATATCGATGGTTAATTCGCCAAATTCCAACACCTCACGCTGTGGCTCAGAATCAGAATGTACACGACGAAGCAAAGCGCGAACACGCGCTACCAATTCTCTGGGACTAAATGGCTTAATAAGATAATCATCAGCGCCAAGCTCTAGGCCGATGATTCGGTCTTCAACTTCTCCTTTTGCGGTAAGCATAATGATAGGAGTGTCGGAGTTATCGCGAATTGCTCGACAAACACGCTCTCCCGGTACCCGAGGAAGCATGAGGTCAAGCACCACAAGATCAAAATGATGACGAGAAAATTCTTCAAGAGCTTCTTGACCATCACCAACAGCGGTGACCCAATAATTTTCACGTTCAAGATATGCAGCAACCGCATCACGAATTGCCTTTTCATCTTCTACTAATAAAATTCTACGAGCATCACTATTCATTATTACGCTCCTTGTCTATACATCCTTGGTAAACGCATTGCCCACCAAATGGGTTAGCCTCGTAATGTATTCGTACGCTCATGTTTGCATTTATTGTATCAATTGGGCATTTTTTGACAGTATGCTGACACGCAACTGTCAAAATAATTGTCCTGCTATCATAAAACATGCACATTACTATACAAAAATAAGCATACCAATAATTATGGAGAGCGAATGCCTCAAAAACGCAAACAGAATGTACCAGGCAAATCATTTCGTAATAAACGAGGTGGCTCGCGTTATGCCCAGCATACCTCCTACAATAAAAGTGGCTTTTCCACTTCCAACTCCCCTGAAAAAGGGCTTGGTCAGACGCGTTTTAAGCAATCTTCGCGAAGGTCTGACCCTTCTATTATTGGCAATACCTATTCCACTTCGGGAAGGCACGAAACCAAAAAACCCGTACCTGAAGTGGTTCTTACCAGACGCAACCTGCTTATTGGCGCAGCTGGCCTTGGTGGCGTAGCGCTTTTGGGCGGTGGTGCAAGCATGGCAATCGATGCTATAGAAGGATCCGAACAAACGGTTGAATACCTAGAGGTTCCTACCAGCAACGTCACCAATTTAGAGTCATTTTCCGAAGTTAAGGCGGCCGATTATGCCACCTTAGTTGGAAGCTACAAGCTTACCTATGGCACCTTGGTATGGGCAGACAATGACACCGTTGCCGCGTGTCTTGTTCCCGGAAAAACCTCTAGTCCGCTTAATACCGTTGAACTTTTGTTTTTAACTACCGGGTCAACCTATGCAGTATTAGAGGCTGCGCAAGGAGCAAGCGAACATTACGAAATTTTCGATGTGCGCTGTAGTGAAAAAGGCATTATTTGGACCGAATGCAACGTTTTAGAAAATAACTGGCGCATCTACGTGGCTCCGCTTTCCGGAGCAGATCTGGGCGAAATTACCTTGGTTGACAAGGGAGATTCTAACTGGCTCACGCCTTCCATTGCCGCGGTTGGTAATACGGCCTTTTGGCAAACAACACCTCAAACCTCCGGGGACAACACCAAGGATGATTCCTGGGTGAAGGCTGTTCGCTTTGGGTCTTCTTCTGTATCAACAATCTATACCTCAAGGCGTGCCTTCGCTACGCGCATTTGTGCAATTGCAGATGGCGTAGTCATAACGCCCCGCGTTGAATCTACCAGCACGTATTATCAGCTTACTAAAATTAGCGAATCTTCATTGCAAACAAGCGATTCTCTGGTTCTTCCTACTTCCATGAAACCCTACGAAGCGTCTTGGGGAAAGACCGGATTTTCGTTTTCTTTTGAAAGCATTTATAGCTATGGCGGAGGTATAGCAAATCTAGGAACTTATACGCCTATGAAAGCACCCTCTGCTTATTCGTACCAGGGAATTCCTTGGTTCCATTTTGGTAGAACCCCTTCAAGCGCTCCTTCTTGGTGCGGAGATTGGTTTGTCGTTAAATCAACGCGCGCAATTTGCGCTGCCAATCTTTCGAGCAACGTCTACTTCATGATTGATGTGCCCAGTAGCACTGATGACTATGGCGAATACTTAATCTCGGGCGGAACGAACGCCTACATTGTTGGGTTAAGCCAGATTACCGACGTTGATGATTCCAGCAAAAACTACGCCTTGGTTCGCGTTTATTCGCCTAATTCGGAAAGCTAGAATCCCTGTTACGAAAAAGGATTCAAAATGGCTTTTCTACAGTTGGCGCTAAACTTGGATCCCAGTTGCGAAATTAAACTTCTGTGACCCACGCATGGGAATCTCTGCCTTGTAAATCAGGCTCTTGGGATGCAAAGGTAGTTTTAGCGTTTACGAACAAGAGCGAGAACACGCTGAATGTGCTCTCGCTCTTGTTTTAGTTTGTCCTATTTGGAACGCACAACGCCAAGCTCTTTTACGTCGCTGTAAAGCTAAGCGCCGTTTGCGCGTTTGATGAAAGCTCTAAAATTCCAATTCCTTCAAACGATCAAATACCAAATCCTTGCGCTGGAGGAATTCCCATGGGTCGAAAATCTTATCAAGCTGCTCACTGGTAAGCGTACATTCTTCATCTTGCTCTAGGCGCTCTCTGTAAGTTGGGCCTTCCTGTGCATGCTGAACGTCATACCATGTTGCCATAGCATTGCGCTGAACAATGACATACGCATCTTCACGCGTAATTCCCGTATCAACCAAGGCAAGCAAAACCTTAGAGGAGAAAATCAAACCGCGCGTTTTGTTAAGATTTGCCATCATTGACTCAGGGTAGGTTTGCAAACCACCCAAGATCCAATTCATCTTGTCAAAAATATAATCAAGCGCAATAAAGCTATCGGCCAAAGCAACACGCTCTGCACCTGAATGCGAAATGTCACGCTCAAACCAAAGCGCTACATCATCAAGGCCAACTTGCGCATTCGCTTTGATAACACGAGCTAAACCGCAGACGCGCTCTGCCGTGATGGGGTTTCTTTTATGAGGCATAGCTGAAGAGCCCTTTTGTCCCTTTTTGAATGGCTCTTCTGCCTCTATTACATCGCTTTCCTGCATAAGGCGAACTTGTAATGCAATAGATTCAAGCGTTGCAGCGCATACAGCCAAAGCGCACATGACCTGTGCATGACGGTCACGCGCTAAAACCTGAGTAGACAACGGGTCAGGAGTCAATCCCATTTTTTCACAAACATACTGCTCAACAAACGGATCAATACTCGAATACGTTCCAACCGCACCAGAAATAGCACCCGTAGCTGCCACCTCACGAGCCTGTTGCAAACGAACCTGTGCGCGCTTAAGCGCCCATGCCCATGAACCAAACTTCATACCAAATGTCATAGGCTCAGCATGAATGCCATGAGTGCGTCCTACACAAACGGTTTCCTGAAATTCGAATGCGCGCTTGCGACAAATTTCACCGAGTGCTTTAACGTCCTCAAGAATAATATCGAGTGCTTGGGTAACCTGATAGCTCAAAGCAGTATCACCCAAGTCAGAAGAGGTCATACCATAATGAACCCAACGAGAAGGCTTTTCTTCACCTTCAGGGATATCGGCATCAATGTATTCAGCCATATTAGTAAGGAAAGCAATTACGTCATGATTAGTAACTTTTTCAATTTCATCAATACGCTCAACGGTGAAATCTGCATGTGCACGAATCCAGGCAGCTTCTTCTTTAGTAATGCCTGATTTTCCTAGTTCGGCTTGAGCCTCACATGCTAAAACCTCAATTTCTTTCCAAATGGAAAACTTGTTTTCATTAGTCCAGATATTGCCCATTGCCGGACGAGTGTAACGACCAATCATAAAAGACCTGCTTTCCTTCTAACCAAAATCTTACTTATATATTGTAAACGCTCGCACCTGCTACAACCGTTTGGCTTGCTATATTTTTTTGCAAGCCTTCTGCGTTTATAGCGCGCGAATAGTTTCACGTGCAACGTTTAACAGATCGGTGTCCGCCACCACAATAACTTGATCCCCCGGATACACGCGCGTCTCTTCGCCAACTACCTGGGTATCATCGCCATGAGATACCGCAACCACGCGAATTCCCTCTTCGAATTCTATGTCAACTGCCAAAACACCTTCCTCGTTGTCGTGATGACGCATACGAGGAACCATGATTTCTATAAGCGTAACCTGATCTGAAGTCAACGAAAACGCAACACTCATGGAACTTAAAATAGCTTCTTCTTCAATCATGCGCGCAATAATTGCTGTTGACGAAATGGACTCAATACCAAGACGGCGAAAGATACGCAGATTCTTCGGGTTGTTTACGCGGGCAATACAGCGGGAAACATGGTAGATGCGGTTTGCGAGCTCACAAGAAGCAAGATTGTCTTCGTCTCTGCCGGTTGTAGCAACGAAAACATCGGCATTTTCAACGCCCGCATCTTCTTGATTGGTAACTTCGCAACCGTCTCCACAAATTACCAAATGGGAGCCCACTAAAGATTCAGAAAGTTTGCGCGCAACTTTTTCGTCTTGCTCAATTATCGCAACTTGGTTTCCTTCTTTGAGCAAAGAATTTGCCAGTTGCTCACCAATCTTTCCACCTCCGGTAATAACAACGTACATTTTGTCCCTTTCACCTGCCTAAAGATATCTTGCACTGTCTTTAAGCGTTTAACTTTGCATAAACCTAACAAGGTCTTGAATTTTGTCATGACGAACTACCGCTAAAATTGCATCTCCGTGATACAAAATGCTACTTGAAGAAGGAATGGAGCTGACCGTTCCATCAGCACGTTCGAACGCACAGATACGAATATCGTGACGCCGTTCTAGGTCAGACACTTTGATGAAATCGTCACTAATGGAAGATAAGTCAAGGGCAAAGCGCAAAACTTCGCAATCGCCAAAGGTAGTGATGTGATCTCCGATACCGGAGTTGATTTTAGAAAAGATCTCTTCGGCTACCAACGTTGTACCACATACATAATCTATACCAAGCTGTAAGTAGGTTCTTTCGTGGGCGCTGTTGTAAAGACGCGCAATAGCAGGAACGCTATACAAGCGCGTAGAAATTTCTGCAACCATAAGATTAGCGTTGTCGCTTTGAGTTACCGCCGCAACAAAGTTGCAATCTTCAATGCCGGCACGCAAAAGAACATCCTCGTCATAGCCAACGCCTACGAAGGTGTTACCGTTAAAGTCACGACCAAGCGAATGAAAGGCATCTTGATCCCTATCAATAACACAAACGTTGTTGTCATAATTTGAAAGCATGGTAGCAAGACGAGATCCAACGCGTCCGCAACCCACAACAATGATATTGCTCATACTCATCCTTTTCCCTATTAGGAAAAGTATAGCGTTTTTGTAAAGTTGGCACTCATCATGATTAAAACAGGAGGCTCTATGGCGCCTTTTTGATCAGCGTAAAACACAGCAAAGCGAAAGGGGTACCGCTAAGAAAGGTTGCTTTGGGCGAATTGGGCAAACAGTTTTAAACAGGTGGTTTAAACGGACAACTTGAGCGAATGCCAAACCCGCAACAAACCCGCAAACCAAAGCATTCGAAAAATGCCCACAACGCGCGTTGCAAGCACTAGCTCAACAGAGCAAACTAAATGAACCGATACGAAATGGTGCGCGTTCCCCACTCTTGGGAAGTCGAAGCACCCAATGCTTTAAAAACGCCCGGCGCAAAATCAAGAGCGCGACCATATCCTTCAAATCCACCGGTATCGGTTACCGTTGCAATTACAACTTTTCCGTCGTAGCAAATTTCAACAATGCTACCAAGCAAATAAGACTTACTTTGAGGAACAGCAACCGTGATGCTGTTTTCATGCAACATTATTCCCGATGCAGTGACATTGAGCCCGGTGTTATCCTCCCCGTCTTTATATGCTTCAACATCGTAGGCTGAAGCAACGCCCGTCTCCCATGTGCCGTCATCTACATCAGGAGCAACATGAGGAGCTTTAGGAAGCGGATCAAGCGTACAAACCGTCTTTGCTTTTTCTACAGCGACCGAATTTGATTCATCAATCGCAACAGGAACAACAACAGGGTCAGGGTCACTGACGGTAATGGTTCGTTGTGAAGTTACCCTAGGATCTACTGCTTCAGAAACGGCATTACTAGAAAACGTTGCAGAAGAAGACACGATGCGGTCTTCAGCTTTAAGCGAATCTTCGGAAACGCTTGCCTGTGTGAAACCGACACCAATAGTGTTTGGGTCAGATTCGCCAAAACCCTGGGCTTTTCCAACAAGGATAAAACTAAAGACAAAGCAAACAAGAATTGCGACCAAAGAAACAACTACTACTTGCCAAGGCAACAGTTTCTTTTTATGTGTTTCGGCTGATGCCAAAAAACCTCCAAAGACAAAACAACTTCAAAACCTGTAAGGCTTTTTCGTTGTGTTATGTGCAGTGTGGTGTAGTTAAAAATGCGAATACTGCTTTCAATTTCTTTCCTCTAAAAGTATATCGAGGGACAAAGAAGGCACCAAATTTCGCCTCAGGTGAACGGTTGTCAAGTCCATGCATTTTTGGGCAAAAAGCCAGGTAAGTATAAATAAACCTAAGAGATCATCAATATGGATTTTTTATGTGGCGCGCCAAGGGAAGCCAGGGCAACGATGCGGTCAAAAACACCAATATCAACAAAGGTAAACACAACCGCTAAGAAGGCAATAACCGCAAGCGCTATGATTGCAATTTCGCTTGGAGAAACAAAAGAAATAAGCACCAAACACGCCACGGTAATCCAAAGGGCTACCGTGAACATATTTATTCTACCCAGCGCTTCAAACGTCACCAACCCAAGAGAAAAAGGAAGTATTAAACAGCACAGCTCACAGCAAACAGCAAAAATGCAAATCCTTGTAATGAAACTCCTTTGCCCCACGGGTACAGCAACAATAACAATGCCCACAACAATAAAAAGCATGGGGTAGAAATTAAAAAAGCTTACCCCCGGCAATACCGTGGTAGCAACATGAGCAACCAAGGTAAAAAACAAAATAAGGCCTAATCCCAATACCGCAGCAAGTGCTATTGAAGGCACATTGGCATCATCGGCCTTGTCTTGCAAAAGATACGAACCAGAAGTGCTAACGCTTTGCTCTTTGGTAGGAATTTGCGAAAAAGCCTGGCTATTACCTACCGCTTGGCCTTGCCGATTAAACGTAGTTGCTTGCGCATTTAACGGTGGTTCGGGCGGAATATGACCAGCGCCTGCATTTACTCCAAAATGCTGGGAAACATTTTTCTGAGATACCGCACTTGAATCAACCACACTTTCATACTTCACCGATTGCACGGAAATAGGATTAACATCAACAACGGTTTTTTCTTGTAGTGGCCTTTGAGGAAGGACAATCCACAAAACCAAATAGGGAATTACGGCAAGAAAGACTGAGAAGAATGAAAGAACAACCCAGGCAATACGAACGATTATGACGTCAATGGAAAAATATTCTGCTATGCCTGAGCACACACCCGCAATGGCTTTTGGGCCACGATAGAGTTTTCCTTTCTTCCCTGACTTCATGTTCGTTTCCTGAAACTAAATTGCTTCTTTTGCTTAGGATTCTTTTTTCACTGATTCAACCGAAATAGGATCCACATCAATAACAGTTCTGTCCTCTAGGGGCTTCTGAGGAATGACAATCCACAAAACAATGTAGGGAATTACCGCAAGAAATACTGAGAAAAACGAAAGGACAACCCAGGCAATACGAACAAATTTGACATTAATGGAAAAGTATTCTGCAATCCCTGAACACACGCCCGCAATAGCTTTTGGGCCACGATAGAGCTTTTCTTTCCTTCTTGATTTCATGCGCTTCTCCCGCAACAGGATTGTTTTTACTGAAACTTCTTTTTCGAAATCATAGCGCACGTTTCAAACAGCTCTATTCACTGTAACCAAGCGGTTACGTCCTTAACCATAGCCTGCGCACAATCAACCGTAACTAACAAACCAGCGCACAATTTGTGCCACTGTTCACGCAGAACCTATACAGGAAAGCCTACCGTAACAGACCGAATTATGATCTTTCCATAGCCCTCGAAGCGCCTGTTACACCGCGCGTGCAAACGCTAAACCGCCACCCCGGCGCAGGCAGAACTTATCAAATTACCAAAAGTGCCGTAAAGCCCCTTGTTTTAGCTATGGGGATATAAGGCATAT
>CAVABR010000022.1:0-16947 GCA_963586955.1 bacterium | reverse complement strand
CCATTCTCTGGCGATATCCCACAATGGTCTAAAGATCATGCCAATGACATTAAATCAGTTACGGTTGTAGATACAGGGATTTCCCCAGTAGCTACTTCATATTGGTTTAATTGGTGCCAGAATCTAACCTCAATTGATGTATCAAATCTTGACACCTCTAACGTTACAACCATGCAGGCGTGGTTTGCTGGTTGCAAAATGACTAACATCAATTTGAAAGGCTTAGACCTTAGTAAAGTAGAAAATACGAGCTACATGTTTTACTGTAGCGATGCACTTGAATCAATTGATGGTATAGCGGATTGGCAGACCGGCAACATTCAATATATGGACAAGATGTTTAATGGTTGTTCAAGTCTCACGGCAGATTGCTCAAAATGGGATGTAAAAAAGTCACCCAGCCATAGTGATTTCAGCACGGACGCAAAAGCAGTAACGGAACCTAATTGGGATGCTGAGGCAAAAGTGGCCTTTGCTGTGTATTCAGAGGAAGGTTCAGGTGTAAATAGTCTCAGTTTTTATAAAGATATCAAAGACAATATTCCTACAGCAGGAGAAGGTTCTTCTTATAGAGATAAGCCCGTGACCGCAGTTTATACCGACATAGAAAACATGAGCGCTGTAGGACCTACGGGATGGATGAAGGATGGTAACTACAAATCAATCACAAAAGTAGAAGTAGTTGATGAGGGGATTCAGCCAACTAGTACTAATTTTTGGTTCGGATGGTGTGATCAACTAAGTGATATTGACGTTTCAAAATTAGATACATCCCAAGTTACCAATATGAGTAGCATGTTTGGTTCTGCAGGAAGTAGCGCAGGCAAAAAAATTACCCTGGATCTTTCTTCTTGGGACGTTTCAAATGTGACGGATATGTCAAATATGTTCCAAGATTGTACAACGCTCGTTTCCGTTAAAGGTTTATCGAAATGGAATACGGGCAAGGTAGAAAGTATGTCCAATATGTTTAACGCTTGCTCAAGTCTCACCGAACTGGATGTTTCTACCTGGGATGTTTATAGTGTGACTGATATGAGAAGCCTGTTCTTCGATTGTGAATCACTTACTTCTGTTGGTGATCTTTCTGAGTGGAAGACGAAGACTAGTAACGTTAAAGACATGCGTTACATGTTCCAAAACTGCGAAAAGCTTACAGCGGATTGTTCTGGCTGGACCGTTGGCGAAACTACTGTGCACGATGATTTCAATAAGAATGCACCAAACGTGAAGTCTCCTTGGGATGATCCTAAAACAGAGGTGGCCTTTGCGGTGTATTCTGAGGAAGGCGATGGGGTAAATAGCCTTACGTTCTATAAAGATACTGAGGCTAATATCGAAAAAGCAAAATCGGATAAAACTTACAACAATAAGCCTGCAAACGCTGTATGGGATGGCATTGAAACTACGCGATATCGTGTCAGTGAAGAGGGATCAATATTGCCCGGATGGCAGGGTGAGGATGAGGACGAGGAATATTATTCTGATAAGATCACATCGGTAAAATTTGAAGCAAAAATTTCGCCAATTAGTACAGTTTTTTGGTTTTCAAATTTAGAGAAGCTGACTTCAATTGATGTGTCTAACTTAGATACTACTGATGTGAGAGACATGATGGGTATGTTTGCTGGAGCGGGGCTAACGGAGTTAAACCTTACCAGTTTTAAGACTCCTAAAGTGGAAAGTATGTATGGTACGTTTTTCGGTTGTGAGAAACTTGCTAAAATCGATGGCTTGTCAAACTGGGATGTGTCAAGCGTTATTAACATGGCACAGATGTTTGATCAGTGTCCTGAGCTTACTTCCATTGGTGATATTTCGAAATGGGATACAAGTAAAGTTACCAATATGACATCCATGTTTGAAAACTGCCAAAAACTTGAGGCAGATTGTTCAAAATGGGACGTAAAAAAGGTAACTAGTTATGACGATTTCAGTACAGACGCAAAAGCAGTAACGGAACCTAATTGGGTTAATCAGGTTGCTACAGCTTCAGTTGAGAGCAATAGCTCTTTGAGTGTGGCTGCTACCGCAAGCGTAGTTGCAAACAGTAGCGTTTCTGTGGCTGCTGAGAATGTTGACAAAAACAAGGTTGTCATCGACGAAAAAAATACTAGTGAAGAAGTCACTAGCGTAGCAAATGTAAGCGAAGTAACTGATAAGACAAGTTCTATATCTGAAAGTGATGCAATTTTGCAAGAGGTAAATTGTCTATCAGTTCTATCAAAAGAAAATAGCGGAGAAGCTGAAAGCATAAAAGCGGTAGCTTAATTTCTAGCTGACATCTTTAAGTATTTTAGAGGGCAGGCAAGCGTCTGTCCTCTTTTTTGGTCTTGGCGTTTGATTTCAGATTTTGTTGAAAAAAGAATAATAAATCAGTGAAATTGTTTCGAATAAAAAATAGGTTCTCCTCTTTATTCTCAGGGAAAGAAAGGAGGATCTATGGGTGATTCTAAAACAGTTCAAACGTCAATCGAAGATGAACAGCAGGTGTTAAAAGATTCGGTAACGCCTAAAGAAGCGTCTACTAAATCAGCAACGACAAAAAAGGCATCAATAGAACCAAAAAAGGCTAAAGAAGGATCAACTGAATCAGAAACAGTTGACGAAACGTCAGTTGAACCAGAAAAGCGTGATGATAAGCCTATTGAAACAACTGCGCTTGATGAAGCGTCAGCTGAATCATCAACGATTGATGGGGCTCCGGCTGAATCTCAGCAAATTTCACTTTCCAGCAAAGAGCTTGGCAGAAGAGGCGAGCGTGCGGCAGCGCGTTTTCTTGAGCGGAAAGGCTACGAAATCCTTGATACCAATTGGGCATGCTTTGCTGGCGAGGCCGATATCATAGCTCTTGATGGTTCAACGCTTTGTTTTATTGAGGTAAAAACAAGAACGGGAGTTCAAAAAGGGTTCCCGGCCGAAGCAGTTGATGCAAAAAAGCGTGCTCGGTATGAAAAAATAGCCGCCTGCTATTTGCAAAACTACGAAAAGCCCGATATTTACGTGCGCTTTGATGTGATTTCCATCTTGGTGCTTTCTGAATCCCGCGCATTCTTGCGCTTGCATACTAATGCTTTTAGCTGTGATCATTGAGGGTAATTATGGCTCAGTTGTCGTGTGTGGTTTGCAGTGCAACACTAAGAGGCGTAAAGGCTATTCCAGTTTCAGTTGAAGTGATAATTACCAGTGGCATTCCTTCGTTTTCAATTGTTGGAATGCCCGATGTGGCAATCCAAGAATCCAGAGAGCGCGTGCGTGCTGCTATAAAAGCAAGCGGATATTCAATGCCTTCAGATAGGATTGTGGTTAATCTTGCGCCCGGTGCTTTAAAAAAGAGGGGTTCGGGGTTTGATCTGCCTATAGCTTTAGGAATATTAGCTGCTACAAAGCAAATTCCTTCTGTTCATTTAGAGAATACGTTAGTCACCGGAGAGCTTTCTTTAGCAGGACAAGCACGGGCGCCAGAAGGGCTTTTGGCTTTTCAATATTGTGCAAAAGATCTAGGTTTGCGCTTAATTACAGGTACGCCTGAAGAAGATGTTGTGCTGTTTTCCGAAGAAGAATTTTCAGTGCTCGATCATCTTGGTAAGGCAAGAAATGCTGAACTTTCTAACGTTTGCAAAAATTCAGAACCCTGCGTGCATCCAACGAGCGATTTTTCGGAAGTAAGAGGTCATGAAGTTGCTAAGCGTGCTTTGCAAATTGCAGCAGCAGGAGACCACGGCGTGCTTATGGTGGGACCTCCGGGGTCAGGAAAAACTATGCTTGCTCGGTGTTTTGCAGGTATTTTGCCTCCTTTAACTGAAGAGCAATGCTACGAATCTGCCCTTATTCATTCGGTTGCAGGCGAATCGGTCACGCCTCTTCTTGCGGGTATTCGTCCCTTCAGGGATCCTCATCATAGTTGCACGCAGGCTGGGCTACTTGGCGGGGGAACTCCGGTAAAGCCGGGGGAGGTTTCTCTAGCTCATAATGGCGTGCTTTTTCTTGATGAATTGGCAGAATTTAAGAGTGCTGTTTTGCAAGGCTTGCGCCAGCCTTTAGAAGAGGGAATTGTTCGCATCAATAGAGCAGATGGACTATATGAATTTCCAGCTCGATTTACCCTCATTGCTGCAACCAATCCTTGTCCTTGCGGTTATTTTGGAGACCCTGATCACGAATGTCGTTGTAGCGAAACGCGTATACATGCCTATCAAAACAGGATTGGTGGCCCTTTGCTTGATCGCATTGATATCCGCATTGAAGTTTGGAGTGCTACTGGTATGGAGTTGATAGAGAATACTCCTTCGCAAAGTACGCAAACCCTACGAGAAGGCGTGATGGTAGCGCGGGAATTTTCGCAATGGAGAAAAGAAAAGCATTCTTCTTCGAGTGTTTCACAAGGAAGTGATGTGCTGTTGGGAAAATTGAGCTCGGCACAGAGTGGTTTTTCTCAAAGCGAAGATTCCCCGAGGAGCTTCACGCGAATATTGCAAGCGTGCCAATTTGATGACACAACGGCCAGTTTTTTCTCTTCTCTCATTCAAGCTCATAAGCTTAATGCGCGCTCAGTGGTGAAAACGCTTTTGGTGGCACGCACTATTGCTGATCTCGATCAAAAAGAGCAGGTGGGAATTGATCATCTTTCAGAGGCATATACGCTGAGATTTCAAGGGGAGTTGTTAAAGTGACACAAGACAAAGACAAAAGCAAAGACAGAGACAGAGACAGAGGCGAAGACAAAGAAGCGCGTTGTCAGAGTGCTAAGCAAAAGGCCAGGACATGCTCTGGTAAATACGCAAAATACGTGGACGAAAAACCTAAACAAGTGCTTAAAGGTGAGCGATGGAGAATTAATTATGGAGAGGAAGGATATCCTGAAAACCTTCTTTTTGTAAAAGATCCTCCCCAATGCTTGTACGGAATTGGTAATAAGCAAGCTTTGCAAGATGGCCTAGCTATTGTAGGCGCACGTAGGGCAACGCCCTATGGATTAGCAGTTGCAAAAAAGTTTTCTGAACTTGCCGCTTCACGGGGGATAACTATTATCTCCGGTGGTGCTATAGGCTGTGATTCCCAGGCGCACCGGGGAGCGCTTTTAGTAGGGGGTATCACCGTTGCTGTTTTGGGAGGTGGCTGTGACCAAATCTATCCGCAAAGCAACAAAAGGCTTTTCCAAGAGATTATTGATTCGGGGGGTGCGGTAATATCGGAACAGTATTGGTCTCAGCCGGCGCTTCCGTTTCAATTCAGGGCAAGGAATAGAATTATTGCGGGGCTTTCGCGTGCTACGCTTATTGCAGAGGCAGGCCTTCCTTCAGGGACGTTTTCAACCGCTGATGAGGCTCTTGAAGCTGGCAGGGAAGTGTTAGCGGTTCCCGGTGCTATAACCTCTCCTACTTCTTTTGGAGCAAATAGGCTTATTTATCAGGGTGCCACACCGGTGGTAGATGAAGATACCTTTCTAGATGTTTTGACTACGCTTTTTGGAACTATCTGTTTAAAAAATTCACCCCAAGAAAAAAAGAAGCAAAATGATCAGCTTTTAAAAGTGCTCTTGGCAGAACCCAAACGGTTGGAGGAATTGTATAATCTCAATTTAAAACCAGAAGGTACATATGATAAGCAAACATGGATATTGGTTCATTTGACCGAATTAGAACGAGATGGAATCATTGCTCGGTTTCCTGATGGAAGGTATGGGCCTGCGCGTGCGTGATAGGCAATGTTGTTGTATCGTTGTCGATTCTATAAATGATTGGTTGCGCGCGCGTGTGATGGGTAGAGCATGATAGGTAGAGCGCGATATACAGAGCGTAATAGGTAGAGCGTGATACACAAAGGGTGTTGCATGAAAAAGAGAGTTGACATAATTGGTGCCGGACTTGCCGGGAGCGAAGCTGCGCTTCAGCTTGCGCACCGGGGTGTTTCGGTTCGCTTGTTTGAGATGAGGCCATTCAAAAAAACACCTGTTCACAAAACCTCTTTATGTGCCGAATTGGTTTGTTCTAATTCTCTTAAGTCCCTAAAACCTGAAAGCGCTGCCGGTATGCTCAAGCAAGAATTGCAAAGCCTTGGCTCTTTTGTTTTGTCGTACGCGTTGCGCTATCAGGTTCCGGCGGGGGGTGCCTTAGCGGTAGATAGGGAGCTTTTTTCTCAAGCAGTGACGCAGGTCATTATGGATGAAGATAACATCGAGCAAGTTTGTGCTGAGGTTGTCTCAATTGCAGAAGATGGCTCACTCATGATTAAAGATGCTGATCATGAGAGCGCGTATTGTTTTGGTGAGCCGGCTGATGCTCTGCTTATTGCTTCGGGGCCTTTAACTTCAGATTTACTTGCGCAGTCCCTTGCTTCACTGACGGGCGAAGAACAGCTGGCTTTCTACGATGCGGCTGCCCCAATTGTTTTGGCTGACACTCTTGATTTTGATTGCATCTTTTCGCAGAGCCGTTATGAAAACGAAGGGGAAGGTGATTATCTCAACGCACCTTTTACTAAAGAGGAATATGAGCGCTTCATCGACGAACTTATAAAGGCTGAGTGCATAATCAAGAAAGATTTTGAAACCAAAGATCTTTTTCAGGCTTGCCAGCCCGTTGAAGAAATTGCGCGCAAGGGCGTTGATGCTCCGCGCTTTGGTGCGCTTAAGCCTGTTGGACTCACTGACCCCCGCACGGGAAAAAGACCATGGGCGGTTGTTCAGCTCAGAGCAGAAGACAAGCACAAGCAAAGTTACAATTTGGTCGGCTTTCAAACCAACCTAACCTTTCCGGAGCAAAAGCGCGTTTTTCGTTTGATTCCTGGTTTAGAAAATGCAGAATTTGCTCGTTTTGGTGTTATGCATCGCAATACGTTCATTAATGCGCCGAAGCTCTTGGATGAATTGCTATGCTTAAGACATACTGCCAATAATGCAACTCCCTTCTTTGTTGCCGGTCAGCTTGGTGGAACAGAAGGATATTGTGAAGCTATTGCGTCAGGTATGGTGGCAAGCTTGGGAATTCTGGCTCATCTTTTTGGGAAGAACTTCGAGCCTCTTCCGCAAGAAACAGCCTTTGGTTCACTGCTTGCCTATGCTACCTCTCAAGAAACGGTTGACTATCAACCAATGCACGTAAACTTTGGCATTATTGCGCCGCTTGAAAAACGAATTAAAAATAAGCGGGAACGCTATGCTGAATATGCCAAGCGCGGAGCAATAGCATTAGATGAGTATTGCAAGCGAAATGCTGAGTTGATTAATGTGAAAGATTGTTGTTAGGTGAATAGGTGCAGTCATGAAGAACTCTGCAAATGTTACCAACTCCATCAGCAATGAAAACGGCATTGCCCTTCCTGATAAAACCTACGAAGCGCTGGTGAGCGAATTTTGTCTTTCCCTTCGCGTTGAACACCACGCCTCACTTCATACGGTTCGTGCCTATCAAAGTGATACAAGAGCATATTTGCGGTGGTGTCTTAAAGAGGAATATGATCCGTTTGAGATAAATCACAAGCAGGTTCGTTTGTATTTGGGAGAGCTTGATCTTGCTCGCTATTCACGCCGGACAATAAATCGCCATTTGAGTTCCCTTAAAGGCTTTTACCAGTGGATGGTCATAGCGGGGTATTGCCGGACAAATCCCGTCGAAGTGCTTCAGGGCGCTAAACAAAATAGAACGCTTCCTCGGGTTTTGTCGGCTCAAGAAATAGAAGCGCTATTTTCGGTATATACCGATGAGGGGCTGGCTAGTAATATGCCAGCACCTGAACGCATGCGTAATCAGGCGCTTATGGAATTCCTTTATGCTTGCGGTGCCCGTGTTTCGGAAGCGTCGGGTTTGTTACTTGCTAATATTGATTATCAGCAGCCGGTTGTTAAGGTTTTTGGTAAGGGAGGAAAAGAGCGCTTCATCCCCATGCATACGCTTGCTTGTGAAGCAATGAGGCGCTATCAAGAACAGGCGCGACCTCATTTCCTCAAAGATGGCGCTCCTTCGCCGTACTTTTTTCTTTCTTCGAATGGTGGCGCTTTGGGCACTAATGCTATTCGCAATATTTTTAAGAAAGCGCTTAAGCTTGCAGGGCTTGACCAGTCGCTTTCACCTCATGCACTGCGTCATACGTTTGCGACCGATCTTCTTTCTGGCGGTGCTGACTTGCGTAGTGTTCAAGAGATGTTGGGGCATTCAAGTCTGTCAACAACACAAATATATACTCACCTTAGTCCGGAGCATTTAAAGAAAGAGCATCATCGCGCCCACCCAAGGGGATAGAAGTTGCTCACATATCACGGTTGTGCGCTATTCAAGAAGGGTGTCCTAGTTTACTTTTGAGGCGCTTCGCGTGTATCACGTTGCTATACGTTCATCTCGGAGAATAGGGTAGTAGAAATCGCTTGCGCGTCATGGTACTATGCGCCCACCCTAGAGGCTAGAAACCAGCCAAGCGTCCTCTCTTTACTTTGCGCTCTTGGTGAAAGCACTCTTCGCTTTAAGGCCAGACAATTAATCTGCGCTACAATGCTACTTTGTCCAAGTAACTTAAGGTAATAGTGAAGGCGCCCCGCAATAAGTTGACGGTAGCAAATCGCCAACAGTTGAGAGTCAGCGTTAGGATGCCTGCGAAGCGTTAGGATGCCCGCACAGCATTAAGATATTCACAAAAAGACGCTCGTAATAAACTGCCTGCGTTAAGGTGCCTGCCATAAGCTACCTGCAAGAAAAGTTTGCAATAAGTTGCTTGCGACAAAAAAAGTAAAGTATTAGCTTCATTACTGATTGCTAGCAAGGAGAATGGCAATGGCTCAAGACTCTATTGTTATCAAAGGCGCACGTGAACATAACTTAAAAAATGTCGACATCAGCATTCCGCGAGACAAATTAGTGGTAATAACAGGTCTTTCTGGTTCAGGGAAAAGCTCCCTTGCTTTCGATACCATTTATGCCGAAGGTCAACGCCGTTATGTGGAAAGCCTCTCAAGCTATGCGCGCCAATTTTTAGGACAAATGAGCAAGCCCGACCTTGATTCCATCGATGGCTTATCTCCTGCAGTATCAATTGACCAAAAAACTACCAGTAAAAATCCTCGTTCAACGGTGGGTACCGTAACGGAAATTTACGACTACCTGCGTTTGTTGTTCGCACGCGTCGGTATTCCTCATTGTCCTGAATGTGGTCGAGAAATCAAATCACAAACTACTGACCAGGTAACCGATGAAATCCTGGCTTTGGGCGAAGGCGAAAAAGCGCTCATTATGGCACCCGTTGTCACAGGAAAAAAGGGAGAATTCACCAAGCTGTTTCAAGACCTTCAAAAAGAGGGTTTTTCGCGTGTTCGCATAGATGGCGAAGTTCAAAAGCTTACCAACGAGCCAATTGTGCTCAACAAGAAAATCAAGCACTTCATTGAAGTGGTGGTAGATCGCGTTGTTCTTAAAGAGGAAGCTTCAAGCCGTGTGGCTGAAGCGGTAGAAGTGGCAACAAAACTGAGCAGTGGGCGTGTTTTGGTTAAGCTTGTGCAAAAGGGCGAAAACCCTGAAGGGGCAATAAAAACTTCTTCGGGAGCAACCGGTGGTCTTGCAAGCGGAGAATTCGTTTTCTCATTGGCGCTTGCTTGCCCTGAACACGGCCATTCCATGGATGAGCTCCAACCGCGCGATTTTTCCTTCAACGCACCATACGGCGCCTGCCCCGATTGCTTGGGCATTGGAAGCCGTGAAGAGGTTGACCCAAGCTTGGTTGTTCCTGATAAATCGCTTTCGCTCAATGAGGGCGCCATTGCCCCATTTAGAACGGGCAATTATTACCCCCAAGTCATGCGTGCGGTTTTAGATCACTTTGGCATAAGCGCAGATACTCCTTACGAAGATATTCCCAACAAAGTCCAAAGAGCGCTCCTTTATGGCGTGCGCAATGAAAAAATTTGCGTTGATTATGTAACGGTTGATGGTCGAAACACTTCTTGGTTCATTGAATGGGAAGGTGTTTGCCAGGCAGTTATGCATCGCTACAAGGAAGCTTCGTCTGATCGTCAACGGCAAAAATATGAGCAGTATTTTTCGGTTATTCCTTGCGCCACCTGCGAAGGAAAGCGCCTTAATCCTCAGATTCTTGCCGTAACGGTAGGAGAGAAAAATATCCACGAAGTATGCGAAATGAGCGCGAAGGATTCCTACCATTTCTTCGAAACGCTCTCGTTCAAAGATGCTGATCAAATTATCGCTGGCCCCATTGTGAAAGAAATCCAAACGCGCTTGAAGTTTTTGGTAGACGTGGGTCTTGATTACTTAACGCTTGAGCGTGCAACGGCAACCCTTTCTGGCGGGGAAGCACAGCGCATCCGCCTTGCAACGCAGATTGGTGCAGGCCTCATGGGCGTTCTCTACATTTTGGACGAACCTTCCATTGGCCTTCATCAGCGTGACAACGAACGGCTCATTGCCACCCTTGAACATTTACGAGACATTGGCAATACGGTTGTGGTGGTCGAACATGACGAAGATACCATCCGCAGTGCCGATTACGTGGTTGATATGGGGCCGGGTGCCGGAGAGCTTGGCGGTGAAGTAGTTGCTTGTGGCACACCCGAGCAAATCATGGATGTCAAAGAATCGCTGACCGCCCAGTATCTTTCAGGCGCCAAAGAAATCCCTGTTCCTGCTACTCGTCGTCACCCTAATCGTGGCTACATTGAGCTTAAGGGCGCCAAGGAAAACAATCTAAAAAGAGTCTCCATTGCTATTCCGTTGGGAACGCTGACGTTGGTAACGGGTGTTTCCGGTTCAGGAAAAAGCTCTCTGATTTCTGATACGCTGGCGCCCGCCTTGGCCAACCGCATCAATCACGCCCATAGAAAAGTTGGCGAATACAGAAGACTCAAGGGTACCGAATCAATTGACAAAGTAATCAACATTGATCAAAGCCCCATCGGGCGAACTCCCCGTTCAAATCCCGCAACCTACATTGGGCTTTGGGATGACATTCGCGCTCTCTTTGCTTCTACTCCAGAAAGCAAGGCGCGCGGATACGCGCCCGGCCGTTTTTCGTTCAACGTTTCCGGCGGACGCTGTGAGGCCTGTAAGGGCGACGGTCAGAAAAAAATCGAAATGCATTTTCTTCCTGATGTCTATGTTGATTGCGAAGTATGCGAAGGCAAGCGCTATAACCGCGAAACACTCCAGGTGCTATACAAGGGTAAAAACGTCTACGACGTTTTGGAAATGACAGTTGATGAAGCGCTTAATTTCTTCTCCAAAATCCCTTCGCTCAAAAGAAAACTTGAAACCCTTCACGATGTTGGCCTTGGTTACATTCGCTTGGGTCAGCCTGCTACTACGCTTTCAGGTGGAGAGGCACAACGCGTAAAATTGGCAAGCGAATTGCAAAAGCGCCAAACGGGCAAAACATTTTATATTCTTGACGAGCCAACTACCGGTCTTCATTTTGATGACGTGCGACAGCTTTTAGAAGTCTTGCAACGGTTGGTAGATGCTGGAAATACGGTTTTGGTTATCGAGCATAACTTGGATGTCATTAAGTCAGCTGACCATATTATTGATCTTGGTCCAGAAGGCGGAAATGGCGGAGGTCAGGTTGTAGCAGTGGGAACTCCTGAAGAAGTTGCCTGCGTACCTCAAAGTCATACCGGGCGTTTTCTTAGACAAATTCTTGATCTCTGATTGGTAAGGGGCGCTGCGCCTCGTAATTAAGTGGCGCTACGCCTCACAACCAGATCCGGCGTTTTCCAAGGCACGTCTTGGCTTCCTGATTACATAAGAAGCCAGAGAATTTGAGTCTATTGGTAGTCTTTAGAAGTATTGTTTAACAAAAAACTTTGTGGAGTTGTGTTTCACTCTGTTCTAGAATGCGTAGACATGAAGAAATTATCTCGTGAAAAACTAGCTTTAATTTTTTTCGTTTTCCTAATCCTTTTCGGGTTAGGAATTTCGTTGTTCTATATTTCTACCTTAAGCAAGCCTTTAAATGTTGCGGCAAGCAACATTGATGACGCTACCGGCAACTTGGAAGACTACACCGCCATTGTCTATGAAGGACTTGCTACCGAAAAAAAGGATGCTAAAAATTCCGGATCAAATTCAAACGATTCTTCCTCAGATCTTAACAAGCGCGCGCAGACAAACAATGACTCATCAGAAGAAGTTACCGCCTCGGAGGCCATTTCTGATGAATCGAATAGCGAAGAAGAAAAAGAAACGGTAAGTGTAAGAAGCGTAAGGAAAACCTACGTTGAGAAAGGCGCTTCTGTTTTTGAGGTCAAGGTAGCAGATCCGCGCGAATATCAATCAAAATCAATAGTGAAAGCCGGCAAGTTTACGTTCGGTATTTTATCGGTTGATAAAACAACCGCCTCAACCTCTGCAGATTTGGAAGCTTATATTCAAAAACGCGTAAAAGAATATGAAAGCTTGAAGATTGATTTTGTTGTTTTGGTTGTAAGTGATTTGGATTTATTAACGGTAAGCGAAGACGCCTCAAGCTCAGCCTCAAGTACCCAGTCCTCAGATTCGAGCGCCACGAAAGACGCTACGAAAGATACCACTAGCGATGCTACCAGCGAAACAGATTCTCAGGCAACGAGCACCAACGATACTTCGAATTCCAGCGCTTCTGCTTCAAGTACCTCAGATACCACCAAAGAGGAAAGCACCTCTTCGTCATCTTCGACCTCCTCAAGCTCTTTAGGTAGCGCTGACAAGAAATCTTCAACGCAAACAACTAAAAAGCAGATCTCTCTTAAAGGGGTAGACATTGTTATCTCCACGCAAGATGAAGGTCTCAATTCTGGCGGGGTAATGGTAGATGGCGTTTTCTATAACGATGCTCCCTTGAAAAAAGAAGTAGGAACCATTCTTATTTCTCCCAGCAAAACCATCAGCGCTAAAGATATTTCATAAATTGCCACCCAGCCTTTGCGTTTGTCTTTGCAAGCGCGCTTCCTATAAACATTGTGCCACTCAGTTTTCGCTCGCACGTCTTTGTAAGCGCGTATCTTTTATAAGCTTTCGCCACCCAACCTTCGCTTATCTTTGTTAGTGCGTCCACCAAAAGCTCTCCACTATCTAACCTTTGCGCGCATTTTTTGTATGTTTTGCCCCAAAAGAATTCAAAAACAACCAAAACGTATAAGAAAAGAATGAAAAATGGCCAATTTTGTAAATAGAGGCGCAATGCTTTGTGCGCCATTTGGCGTTGAGCTTATACTTTTCTCACTTTGACCCTTACAATATTCATCCTATTTGTTATTATTACGTGGTTGCCCTCTTAAAAGACGGCAATGCCGAAGCAAATGTGCGGGTGTGGCGGAATTGGCAGACGCGCCAGGTTTAGGTTCTGGTGGGTAACCCCCGTGAAGGTTCAAGTCCTTTCACCCGCACCATTTTCGGTTGAAAAATGTACCCAAGAAGGAGTTAATTCGTGAACACCAAAGTAGAGGCTCTCAAGGATAATCAGGTTAAGATTTCCTTTGAAATCGATGCTAAAGATGTTGATGCACGCATCAATCGTACGTACAAGGAATTCGCAAAGAAGTATAAATTCCCTGGTTTCCGTCCCGGTAAGGCCCCTCGCCCTATCATTGATAACATGATGGGCGCAGATGCTGTTCGCGCTACCGTTACTGATGACTTGGTAAATGAGGTTTATCCAAAGGCTCTTGATGAAAACAATCTTGTTCCTTTGTTCAAGGCTGAAAATGACTTTGAGACCGACATGGTTGAAGAAGGCAAGCCTTTCAAGTTCACTGCTACCATTCAGGTAAAACCACAATATGAACTTACAAGCTACGATGCGGTTGAGGTAGAAATTCCTTCTGTTGAAGCTACTGAGGAAGAAATTGACCAGCAGGTTGAGGAGCTTCGCAACTACTATCATGATTTCAAAGATGCTCCTGCTAATACCAAGGTTAAGAAGGAAGAATTCGTAGAATTCACCATGAAGGTAACTGACGCAAATGGCGAAGAAGTACCTACCATGTCTGCTGAAAAGCGCCTCTATCAGCTTGGTATTAATTTGTTCCCTAAAGCATTTGATGCTGAGTTGATGGGTCTTAAGAAGGGCGAATCAAAGAGCTTTGACATTGACTTCACCGACGATGACTCCATGATGGCTATGACCATGGAAGAAAAAGGTGTTTATCACTTTGACGTTACCATTGATGTTATCAAGAAGAAGATCCTTCCTGAATTAACTGACGAATGGGTAAAACTTACCTTCGGTTTCGAAAATATCGCTGACATGCGTGAAAAAATTGCTGAAAGCATTCGTGAACAGAAGAATGAATCTGCTCCTCGTCGTAAAGAAAACGAATGTCTCTTTGCAATTTCACAACGCATCGAAGACGAAGTTCCAGAGTCAATGTGCGAAATTGAAGAAGCTAACCTTCTTCAGGCATTCTATGGTCAGCTCAATAAATCCAACATGACCTTTGATCAGTATCTTGACACCATGGGTATCACTTCTGATCAGTTCAAAGAGGACATGAAGAAGCAGTCAAAAGACTTGGTTAAGCAAGATCTTGCGCTTGATGCTTGGGCTCGCCACTTCAATATTGAAGCAACTGACGAAGACATCACCGCAGAATTTGAAAAGGCAAACGTTGATGATCCTGCAGCGGTTGAAGCAGAATGGCGCGAGGGCGGTCGCATTCCTATGATCCGCGAAGGCGTTCTTCGCACCAAGGCTATGCTTCAAATTGTTGAAGGTGCTAAAGTCACCGAAAAAGCTGTTGAAGAGAAAAAAGAAGAAAAGAAGCCTGCAAAAAAGACTACCAAGAAGTCAACAAAAAAAGCTGACAAGGAACAGCCAGCTGAAGGCTAGTACTCAATAGTGTAAAGCTACCCACTCTTGTATCTTTTTTTGATTGCAGGGGTGGGTTTTACGTTTATAAAGTGAGGTAATTACATGCCATATAATGCTAAATCTGCACTCATTCCTTACGTTATTGAGCAATCTCCCCGCGGAGAACGTAGCTATGATATTTATTCTCGCTTGCTCAATGACCGTATTGTATTTTTAGGTGAGCCTATTGATGACGCGGTTGCTAATACTGTTGTTGCCCAGTTGCTCCATCTTGAATCTGCTGATCCTGATAAGGACATTTCTCTTTATATCAATTCTCCTGGTGGTTCAGTCAGTGCTGGTTTAGCAATCTATGACACCATGAATTACATTCGCTGTGATGTTTCAACTATCTGCATGGGAATGGCAGCTTCTATGGCTTCTGTTCTTATGAGCGCAGGAGAGCCGGGTAAGCGTTTTATTTTGCCTAATGCTCAAATCATGATTCATCAGCCTATGGGCGGTTCAGGAGAGCGCACTCAGCAGACTGATTTTGAAATTCTTGCTAAAGAAATGTCCAAGACGCGTGATCGCCTTGAAGGAATTTTGGCAAAACATACTGGTCAGACTATCGAGACCATTCATGCTGATTCTGAGCGTGATAATTGGATGTCTGCCGAAGAGGCAGTGGCCTATGGTCTTGTTGACAAAGTTGTAGCTTCTCGTTTAGTTAATAACGAATAGGTACGATGCACTTATGACCAATCAATCTACTAACGATAACCATCCTATTCGTTGCGCATTTTGTGGCCAAACGCCTGATCAAGTAAATGCTATGATCTCAGGCCCTAATGGAATCTACATTTGCGACGAATGCATTTCGGTATGTGCTGATGCCATGGTTACCGATCTGAGCATGCGCGGGCTTGAATCTGATGCACTGAATGCTCTGGTTAAGCCTCGTGATAACCGTTTTATGATGGAGGATTTCAAGGAAGTAGATTCCATTCCTTCGCTCAAGAACCTTCCAACTCCTCGTGATCTCTATAACCAGCTCTCTGAACATGTGGTTGGCCAAGAGGCGGCTAAGCGTGCGTTGTCGGTTGCGGTATACAATCACTACAAGCGCGTAAGTATGGGCGACGTTCCAACAAGCGATGTTGAAATTGCCAAGAGCAACATTTTGCTTTTAGGACCAACCGGTTCCGGTAAAACGTTGCTGGCACAAACGCTTGCGCGCACCTTGCAGGTTCCTTTTGCTATTGCAGACGCTACCACTTTGACTGAGGCAGGCTACGTTGGTGAAGACGTGGAAAATATCCTGCTCAAACTCATTACTGCAGCAGATTTTAATATCGATAAAGCAGAAATTGGCATCATCTACATCGATGAGATTGACAAAATTGCACGCAAAGCTGAAAACCTCTCTATCACGCGCGATGTTTCGGGCGAAGGCGTTCAGCAGGCACTTCTAAAGATAGTTGAAGGAACTGAGGCGGCCGTTCCTCCTCAAGGAGGAAGAAAGCATCCTCAACAAGAGCTTATCCATATCGATACCACCAACATTCTTTTCATTCTTGGTGGTGCATTCGTTGGTTTGCCTGACATAATTGCAGAACGCGTAGGCAAGACGAGCATCGGCTTTGGTTCTGAAATGCCTCGTTCTAAGCGTGCGGCAGACGCAGAACTTCTTGAAAAGGTTCTTCCTGAAGACCTTCATAAATTCGGAATGATCCCTGAATTTGTTGGACGTATTCCGGTGGTAACTTCGCTCAAAGAGCTTTCTAAGGAAGACTTGGTTCGTGTATTGACCGAACCTAAGAATGCATTGGTTAAGCAGTATGCGCTCATGTTTGAGTACGAAGATTCCGAACTCGTTTTTGAGCAAGAGGCGCTTGAGGCAATTGCAGAGCTTGCCATTGAACAACAAACGGGTGCTCGTGGCTTGCGTAGTATTTGCGAAGCAGCTTTGCTTGATGTTATGTATGACCTTCCTGATCATGAAGGCAAAACCAAAGTTGTTATTAGGCGAAGCGACATCGAAGGCTCAACCAGCCCAGAGATTATACCGGTCGAAGAGCCAAAAAAGCCCGCTCGGAAAAAGAGAACTTCTAATTCGAGCGCTGAGTAACGTAGTTTAAAAGTGCCCCTTGGGCACTTTTTGTTAAAGAAAGCAGAGATGCT
>CAVABR010000021.1:0-7503 GCA_963586955.1 bacterium | reverse complement strand
GTGACACCGCGTCACTACTATTTCTCCACACAATCTTGAAGAACATTAAAGAATCCTTAAAAAATAGGGTAATTATTGGTTAGTTTTGAGCTTTTACCGTATTTTTATTTGCGTATGAAAGATATTTTTAGCATTATATGGTCATGAATAATTCAGGAAAAAATACGTCTCGGAGGCGTAGCACGCGCCGTCGTGACGTTAATGCAAGCTCTGATGCAAGAGCAAATAATTCTGCGCGCAGTAGGCGTTCCTCTGCGCGTTCTTTTGAGCGCTCTGCCTATGGTTCGGGCGATACGCGCCAGGCTTCCGCTTCATCTCGGAGGTACGCGGGTGTCAATCCGGTTGTTGCCGGCAGTGAGCAAGCGCGTTTTTCTCGTGGTGCAAATTCCCAAGAGTATGTTCGCTTACAGCAACTCAAGCGCAAGAAGAAGCGTCGTAAAAAGACGGCTCTTATTGTGTTGCTGGTGGTGCTTGTCCTTGCGCTTGGTGTGGCAGGTGCTGCATGGGCATATTTCGCCTCTATTGAAGGTTCGCTCCATGAAAACGTCGATGATGACTTGCTTGATTCTTTGACGGTCAGCGATTCTCCTTCGGATCCGTTCTATATGCTTTTAATTGGTGCTGATAAATCTGAAGCGCGTGATGAATCAGGCGAATTTGGCGACAGTTATCGTACTGACACCATGATCTTGATTCGCGTAGATCCTAAAGATAAGAAAGTCACCATGGTTTCTATTCCTCGTGACACGAAGGTTTATATCGAAGGACATGGATATCAAAAGATCAATGCAGCCTATACCTTTGGCGGTGCAGGCGGTGCAGTTGATGCGGTTTCTAAGCTTGCGGGCGTAAAAATTAATCACTATGCCGAAGTTGACTTTGATGGATTCCGTGCGGTAGTAGATGCGCTTGGTGGCATCGAAGTTGATGTTCCAACGGAAATCAATGACGAAGAAGCAGGCGGACATGTTGATAAAGGTCTTCATACCCTCAGTGGTGAAGAAGCGCTTATTTTGGCTCGTTCACGCCATACGTATGACGATGTTGGTGCGGGTGACAACATGCGTGCTGCAAACCAACGTTTGATTTTGTCGGCCATTGTTAAGAAGGTTATGTCTTCTGACGTAGGTACGTTAACTAGCACGGTAAGAACACTTGCTAGCTATGTAACTACTGACCTCAGCGTTGCAAGTATTGTGGGTCTTGCTCAGAACTTGCAGGGCATGGATACCGAAAACAATGTTTATACGGCTTCTGTTCCTACAACCTCTTCGTATGAAGATGAGATTTGGTGGGAAGTTGTAAAAGAATCCGAATGGAAGACCATGATGGATCGCGTTGATAAGGGCTTGTCTCCAACCGAATCAACGGTTGTTGACCAAACAACGGGCGTTGTGCTCTCAACAGCTGGTGATGGCGGATCTTCTAGTTCCTCTTCATCTTCGTCGTCCTCTTCGGAACTTAAAGGAATTCAAATTTCGGTAAAGAACGGCAGTGGCATTTCTGGTTGCGCAAGCGAAGCAGCTGCAAAACTTACCGCGAAGGGCGCGGTTGCAGAAACAGGCAATGCTGACGATTACAACTACACCACTACGTTGGTTATTTACAACGATTCAAGCCAAGCAGATACTGCGCAAACTATTGTAAGTACGCTTGGAAAAGGTAAGACTGTTCAAAATGATGGCACCTATACCTTTAGCGGAAAAATCTTGGTAGTCGTTGGACAAGACTGGAAGTAGGTAGGCAGGCGCGCAAGATGCGCAAGTGCTACTTATGATAAGGCTCGTGCCGGGATATTTTGCAAGCTCGATAGAGTTGCTCTAAAAACACAACGCGCGCCAAATTGTGGGGAAGCGTAATGGGTCCAAAACTCATGCGCTCACTGGCGCGCTTCTTTACTTCTTCGGTAACACCATCGCTTCCGCCAATAATGAACACCAAGTGAGACTTTCCACTGAGTGCCCAGTTATCAAGCTTTTGAGAAAATGCTTCGCTTGAAGTTGGCTTTCCTTTGATATCAAGCAAAATGACCGGAGTTTTTTCAGGAAGCGCAGAAAGGATTGCTTGAGCTTCCTTTTCTTTGGTAGTGTCAGGGATTTCTTTTACAACAACGTTGGCATAGCCTTCAAGGCGCTTGAGATATTCGGCGCAGGCATCCTTCCAGAATGTCTCTTTGAGTTTACCAACGGCAAAAACAGACACTTTTAGCATCGAAGTTCCTAACTTCTGGGTAATTTCACTACAAAGAAGGTATCATTAAACAGACTAATTAATACAGGAAGAGCGGGCTTTACAAAAATGCTTCGTCAGTTTTTGAGCACGCTTTCTGTTAAGGAGATGCATACCGAAAAGAAAGTACAAGATCTTCCATGGGGGACTTACTAGACAAACTGTTTCGTGGAGCGCTTACCCATCGTAAGGGCGTGCTTATTTTCGTGGGTATTTGTTTGGTCGTGTCTATTGCGTGCATCCCTGGCGTGAAGATCAATTATCAGTTTTCTGATTATCTTCCTGAATCTGCTCAGTCTACTCAGGCGCTTCGTACCTATGAAAAGGCATTTGATTCCCCGGTTCCTAACTCGCGCGTATATGTTGAGGGAATTTCGCTTGTTCAGGCAAAGAAACTAAACGAAACCTTTAAAAACATTGACGGTGTTGAAGATGTTTTGTGGCTTGGAGATGTTGTTGATACTTCAATTCCGCTTGAAACCTTTGATGAAAAAACAATTTCAGCCTGGAAGGTGGATGACGGCTACCTTTTCCGCGTAGCCCTTGATACTACCAAAGCAGTTTCGGCCATGAATGATTTGCGAAGCAGTGCCGAACAAACAGGAGCAAGCAATGTGGCTCTTGCGGGAGAGGCAATCAATACCGCGGTGGCTCAGGGTTCTTCGGACTTAGAGATTCAGCTCATTTTGATCATGGCAGTCATTGTTATTCTGGGTCTCTTGCTCTTAACAAGTCACGCTTGGTTTGAGCCGGTTTTGTTCCTTTCGGTTATTGGTATTTCTATTCTGTTCAACCTAGGAACCAATATCATTTTTGGCGAAATTTCCTTCATTACGCAGATGTGTGCTGCAATTTTGCAACTTGCCGTTTCCATGGATTACGGCATCGTAATGCTTCATACCTATCGTGATTTCAAGGAAGAGGGGCTCAGCTCTTTTGAAGCAGCGGTTTCTGCTATGCACAAAGCGGCTGCTGTTATTGCTTCTTCGGCCGCCACCACGTTTTTCGGATTCTTGTCCCTGTGTGTTATGTCGTTTCTGATTGGCGCTGACATGGGTGTGGTGTTGGCTAAAGGTATTGTGTTCAGCTTCCTCTCAGTGCTCTTCATCTTGCCTATTCTTGTTCTCACGTTTGAGAAGATTCTTGATAAAACAACTCATCGTCAGCTCTTGCCTTCCTTTGATAAGTTTGCTGTTTGGTGCACCAGGATTGCAGTGCCGTTCACTATTATCACGGTACTCATTATTACTCCTGCCTATTTGGCGCAAAAGCAACCGAATTTTGTTTACGGCGCAAGTGGCTTTGTTGAGCCGGGAAGCCAGCTCTACGAAGAAACGGCAACCGTTGATGAAAAGTTTGGCGCGGACGAGCAGTGGGTCATGCTGGTTCCAACAGGAAATTGGGGTAACGAAAAAGCTTTGGTAGATGCACTTGAGAATTTGCCCGGCATTCAATCGGTTACTTCCTATACCACTAGTGTCTCAGAGCTTATTCCAACAGATTTCGTTCCGGATGAAAGCTTATCGCAGTTAATTTCGGGCGGATATTCCAGGCTCGTTATTTCAACTAACGTAGAAGGAGAAAGCACCGAGACGTTTGCGCTTGTCCAACAAGTGCGGGACACTGCAAGCCAGTATTTCCCTAACGAATCTTACCTGGTTGGTTCTTCGGTAACGTCATATGACATGTCGCTTGTGGTCAACGATGATTCGTTCAAGGTGCAACTTGCTTCCATTTTGGCAATCGGTATAGTGCTGTTGCTGATGTTCCGTAGTTTAAGCATTCCTTTAATGTTGCTTTTGGCAATCGAATCTTCCATTTGGGTCAACGTTGCTATTCCGTACTTCATGGGAGAGCAGATTCAATACATTGGCTACCTCATCATCAGCGCTATCATGCTGGGCGCCACGGTTGACTACACCATCATTCTGTCCAAAGCCTATCTTGATAACCGAAAACGAATGCCCAAAAAGCCGGCGCTACTGTCCGCTCTTTCGCATTCGGCTATTACCATTCTTACTTCGGCAACCATTTTGACTCTGTGCGGGCTGTTCATTGGTCTTATTTCAAGCAACGGAGTTATTGCAGGACTCGGAACGCTTATTGGGCGAGGCGCCTTTATTGCAGCACTCAACACGTTCTTGTTCTTGCCTATTCTCTTCCTCATATTCGACAAGCTAATCGAAAAGACTACCTGGAAGGTGCGTTTTTACCATGACAAGGTCAAGGAGTAGAACAATGAAGCATCAATCTGCGCGTCTCAGAGTTGTATCCTGTGTGGGAATTTTTATAGCAGTGGTGGCTTTAATTGCGTTGGCGAGCGCCCCGCGTTTTTCGCTTGCGGAAGGAACGAGCTCGGCAGAGCAGGCGCAAAGCGCTACTTCTGCTCAGGGCGAATCGGCGCAGAAAGCTTCTACTGAGGGTGCCTCGCAACAGATTCCCTTTGATGGCACGGCGCAGAAGCAGGAAGTGATTTATGCAAAGCTCTCTTCTGTAGGTTCTCCCTCTTCAATGTATGCGGTCAACACCTTCCAATCAAAAGAAGGCGAATCCATTTCAGGCAAAACCATCAAAGATTACGGCGCTTATGCCAAGGTTGTTAACTTGACCGACGGCACTGCGCTCAAGCAGGAATCTGACGGAACCGTTTTCACTACCCAAGAAACTTCCTTTTCTTATCAGGGAACGCTTGCTTCAACAGAGCTTCCCTGGAAAATCTCATTTGAGTACTACCTTGATGGCGTGCGCATGGATCCTGCTGATTTAGCGGGCAAGAGCGGAAACCTTAAGCTGGTTATGACTACCAAGAAAAATGACGCGGTTGATTCCACCTATTTTGACAACTACCTTATTCAGGCAACCATCAGCCTTCCTATGGACAAGGCGAAAAACGTTGCTACCGAAGATGGATCGCTTGCACAATCAGGTTCTAATACTTCGGTAAGTTTTATGGTTCTGCCGGGCAAAGAGGGCAACTGTTCACTCAGTGCTCAGGTGGAAAATTTTGAGATGGACAGCATTAGCATTGCGGCAGTTCCGCTTGCAATGAATATTGGCTCCATCAATTCAGGAAGCATGATCTCCAATTTCGATCAGCTGATAGAGGGAACAAAAACAATTGCAGAAGGAAGCAAAACCCTAGAAGAAGGAACAGCGAGCCTTGCTTCAGGGGCAAACGAACTTGACTCAGGCATTCAGCAACTCAACGAACAGGCTCAAAAGCTTTCGAGTGGCATAGCGCAGTATTCGGCCGGTGTCACTCAGGCCAATGAAGGAATCAGCTCTATTGTTGAAGCAATGGAAGCCCAAAGTGGCTCGATGATGGAATTTTACGGCGTCTTGATGTATATGACGCCTGAACAAAAGTCAGCGCTTGAAACACAGATGGGGCTTACGGCTGGGTCTTTGGACAAATTACAGACTTCGCTTGGTACCACCATGTATCTCACCGAAAAGCTTGGAGAGGCCGAAGAGGGCCTTGATACCTTAAGTCAGTCGGGCCAAGAGTTGTCTGCGGGCGCTGAACAGTATGCTCAGGGAATGGAGATGCTTGCTTCTTCGAGTGGTAGCTTGACGGCGGGTGCTAGCGAGCTTTCGCAAGGAGTAACTTCGCTTTCTGAAGGAACGAGCGAACTCAGCACTCAGACCCAAAAAATTCCCGACAAGCTTCAGGCCGAAATTGACAGCATGCTTTCTGATTTCGATAAGTCTGACTATAAGCCCGTAAGTTTTACGAGTCCGAAAAATACCAATGCTACACTGGTGCAGTTCGTCATGACAACTGAGGCTATCAAAACCGTGGAAGCAGAAAAAGAAGTAACGGAAGAGAAGGAATTGTCTATTATTGACCGATTCTTTGCGCTCTTCTCATGATCTCAAGGCATATGTTGCGCGCACGGGGTTACGCTCAGGGTATTATGTCGATGAGAAATAACCACATTTGATTTAAGAAAGAGGAATCATGTCTCTTCCTGCAGCAAATTTAGATGCGAAACCAGATAATTTGACCACCATGGAATTGGGCGAATGTCTTCCTATGACCGCCGAAGTGAAAGACGATCACCTCTATATTGGTGGCGTTGACATGGTTGAACTTGCTCATGAATACGGAACAGCTTTGTATGTTTATGATCAGGCTGATCTTGAGAACCGTATGGAGACGTATCGCAAGGCATTCAGAAGTCGCTACGAAAATTCCGATGTCATTTATGCAAGCAAGGCATTTTTGAACAAGGCGGTTGCGCGCTTGGTAGACCAGCACGGCCTTTGCTTGGATGTTTCCGGTGGTGGCGAATTAGCCGTTGCGCGTGCGGTTGATTTCCCTATGGAGCGCGTATTTGTGCACGGTAACAACAAAACCCCTCAAGAACTTAAGGAAGCTGTTGAGGCTGGAGTGGGAAGAATCGTCGTTGATTCCCGTATTGAGCTTGCGCGTGTTTCGGCCATCGCTCAAGAATTGGGCGTCACGCAAGATATCTTCATGCGCATTACGCCGGGTGTGGAGGCTGACACGCATGAGTACATTCGCACTGGTTGCGAAGATTCCAAGTTTGGCTTCACTATGCGCGAAGACTTCGCTTTTAACTGCGTGAAGGATGCACTTGAGGCACCTAACGTTCATTTGGCTGGTTTGCATATGCACATTGGCTCTCAGATTTTTGCGCTTCATTCTTTTGGTGAGGCAATTGATGTTATTGCTAATCTTGTTGCGCGCATTAAAGATACGTACGGATACGAAATTGACGAAATTGACGTAGGCGGTGGCTTGGGTATTGCTTATACCTCTGAAGAAAAGCCAGCAACCATTGATGATTTTGCTGGGGTAATTGTTAGCTGCATGAAAGAAGCTTGCGCTAAGTACGGCATAAAGGAGCCACGCATTTTGTGTGAACCTGGTCGTAGTATGGTGGCTGTTCCCGGTGTTACGCTCTATACCGTCGGTATTTTGAAAACGTTGCCAGGAATTCGTAAGTACGTTGCCGTTGATGGCGGTATGTCAGATAATATTCGTACGGCGCTCTATCATGCTGATTATGAGCCAGTAATTGCCAACAAAGCAGGGCAACCACGCAGTGAAATTGTGACGGTTTGTGGTAAGCATTGCGAAAGCGGAGACGCGGTTGCGCTTGATAGACCTATTCAGCATCCTGACATTGATGACATTCTTTGTGTTTTTGGCACCGGTGCTTACTGCCACTCAATGTCAAGTAACTACAACGGACAGCCTCGACCTGGTATTGTATTTGTTAAGGATGGCAAGGCTCGTTTGGTAAC
>CAVABR010000020.1:0-9416 GCA_963586955.1 bacterium | reverse complement strand
TCTAACTATTTCATCCCTAGTCCGCCCATATTTTGGAAACGGCTCGACAAATATTCGTTAGTGAAATTCGCATCGTAATATTCCTCAACAGCATTAGCTGGAGGGATACCCTGTGTTCTGTCGTCGGCACGCAAGAGAACCGTTACGGTTACTACGATGTCCAGAGCAAGAAAAATGGAAAGTGCATAGGTGCAAATTTTAAAAGGCGCCTTTTGGATCTGTATGCGTGAGAATATTTTTTCGCATACGGGAAGGCCAACTTTAACCCATACAAAACCAAGCGTTCCCCAAACTAGCGCGTGAAACACATCAGTTCTTCCATCGAAGTTGAAGGGTCTGTCGACATAGCTCCAGGCGATAACGCCCCAGTACGTTTCCATTGCCCAGCTTGCGAAGTATTCAAGGCCACCGCCTACAAAGCAAGCAACAATAAAGACAAGTACGCCCGATCTTTGGGAGAGGGGCTCTAAAAACACCGTGAGCAAAACAGCGGCAAGTCCATAAATGGGTGAGAATGGTCCCCAAATTAAACCAGCTCTGCTTTCGACCACGCCAAATGCTATCCAATGTTGAAGTGTTTCGCCAATAAGGCCGGCTACTGACATAACGGCAAAAATCCAGAGCAGTTTTCGCCAGTCTTGGGCGATAGTGGTGCGCTCTGCTTTTTGATGTGTTATATGTTTTTCAAGTATCCGTTCCATAGCTTGCCAATTGTAGCACTTTTGTTGTTTTTCATGCTCTTTAAGGTTTGCAATCCATATTTGACGAATTGGGCTTCAACCCTAAGGAGCCGGGCGTTCAAAGGTGTCCTGCCTTTAAGTGTTGTGCAAGCTTTGCCAATAATCTAAAGAGCTACAAGGGGGTTACTAGAATAAGAGATACGACACCAGGGTCTTTTCATAATTGGAACGTGATAAAATATCAGCGTTTATATTGCCGAGCACTTCCATGCTTCATATTTAGAGAGATAGTATTATGGCTAACAACAAAGAGTTTAAGCCCTATATTCCTGCTGAAAAAATAACACCAGAAATCACCGTTGTGTCGGTGGTGATGGGCATTTTGCTTGCGGTAATTTTCGGTGCAGCAAATGCGTATTTGGGCCTCAGAGTTGGCATGACCATTTCGGCATCAATTCCTGCTGCGGTCATCTCTATGGCTGTTATTCGCGTAATTTTAAAAAAGAATTCCATTCTTGAAAGCAATATTTCGCAAACAATTGGTTCAGCTGGTGAATCGCTTGCTGCGGGTGCAATTTTTACGCTTCCGGCATTGTTTTTATGGGCAAGCGAAGGATTATGTGAAAGCCCCAGACTCTTAGACATTACCGTTATTGCAATTTGTGGCGGAATTTTGGGCGTATTGTTCATGGTTCCTCTGCGCAATGCGCTCATTGTTAAAGAGCATGCAACGCTGCCTTACCCCGAAGGCACGGCGTGCGCCGACGTTCTGCTTGCGGGAGAAAAGTCTGGCTCCGGCGCCGTTTCAGTATTTGCTGGTATGGGCGTGGCAGCTGCAATGAAGCTTATAGTTGACGGCTTTAAAGTGATGCCGGCTTCTATTGCGGCAACGTTTGAAACCATAAAGGGTCATTTTTCGCTTAGTGTTTATCCTGCCCTTGTAGGTGTCGGCTATATTGTTGGTCCGCGCGTGGCTAGCACGCTTTTCGCTGGTTCGTTGGTGAGCTGGATGGTATTGATTCCGCTCATTTGTTTCTTTGGGTGGAATAGTGTTATTGAACCAAATGCGGTGGCCGTTTCTGAAGTGTGGGAAACGAGCGGCCCTTCAGGCATATGGAGCTCTTACGTGCGCTATATTGGTGCGGGTGCCATTGTTACGGGCGGTATCATTTCTCTTATTAAAACGCTTCCCGTTATTGTGACTACCTTTGGTGATTCAATCAAAGGCCTGAAAGACAAGAGCGCCAAGAAGAGCACGTTGCGTACCGACCGTGACCTTCCTATAACTATTGTTCTTTCGGGTTCGCTTACTATCGTTTTTGTTTTATGGCTACTGCCTTTCATCCCCGTTGATTTAATAGGGGCAATCCTCATTGTTATCTGCGGCTTTTTCTTTGCTACTGTTTCGTCAAGAATTGTTGGCTTGATTGGTGCTTCGAATAATCCAATTTCTGGAATGGCTATTGCAACGCTTTTGATTACTACCATCGTAATGAAGGCAACGGGCAATGACGGTATCGAAGGCATGCAGGCCGCTATTGTAATCTGTTCCATTGTATGTATTGTCGCAGCAATGGCAGGAGATACTTCTCAAGATTTGAAAACGGGATATTTGTTAGGAGCTACACCTAAGAAACAGCAGATAGGCGTCATGGTTGGCTCTCTTGCAACGGCGCTGGCAATTGGTGGCATTTTGTATCTGCTCAACTTAGCTTGGGGGTTTGGCTCAACGGAAGTTCCTGCTCCGCAGGCTATGCTCATGAAGACTATTGTTGAAGGCGTTATGGGCGGAAATTTGCCGTGGAATTTGGTTTTCATCGGCGTGTTTTTAGCGCTTGCGCTTGAAGTTGTAAAAGTGCCAGTAATGCCTTTTGCTATCGGTGTTTATTTGCCCATCGAAACCATCACGCCCATTATGGTCGGTGGTCTTATTCGCTGGGCGCTTGATAAGCGCAAAAAAGTTGACGAGGAAACTAAAGAGCGTCAAACAACAAAGGGCACCTTGTTTTCGGCCGGCCTTATTGCAGGCGAAGGTTTGGCGGGTGTTGTGCTAGCCTTGCTTGCGGTCTTTGGTGTTGACGGTGTTCTTAATCTGTCGGGCTTTGTGGACTTCGGAATGGCTGGCAGTGTTGTCATTCTTGTTCTGCTTATACTTTCTATCCTTAAGTTCAGTATTTGGACTAAGGAGAAAGCTCCTAACTCTACGTCGCCCGATGAAAAGCCTGATGAGTGACGGTAAGAGTGAGCATAGGTATACAAGTAAATAGCGGGCGAAGATTCAGGCGAAAATCCGGTGAAAAGCAGATGAAACGCGGACGTGCACATGAAAAAAGCTTCAGACAAAAATAATGCAGAAAAGAACTACCTGGATTTAGTTCCCTGTCTTACTCAGGCATGTTATTCAAGAACGTCCCCTGAGGGGGAGATTACCCTCTGCGTTGAGAACAAGGGCGTGTTTAACGTCATTGCGCAAAAGGTTTTCAGAAAGCCTCGTGTAACGCAGATTCATCTTGATGAAATGGGCAATTTCATATGGCCACTAATAGACGAGGAACGCTCTATTCACGATATTGCGAAGCTTGTTGAAGCAGAATTTGGCGAAAAGGCCGATCCGCTGTATCCGCGCATTGTGAAGTACTTTCAGATTCTTGAGAGCTATAACTTTGTGGCCCTGAAGGATAGGGGATAAAGTTTCGCAAGCTTGCTAAGCCTTTGGATGGTTGCTTAGGTATAGGATTACAAGGGATGCACTCAGTGCTTAGCATGCCAAAGCTTTCGCTTTAAGGCAAATCAGAAGAGGTTAAGACGAGAAGCACTCAGCGTTTTCAAATTTCTCTTTGATCGCTTCGCTCGCTGTATAGGTCTTAAGCTTCAATCGCTTTCGACCTACACACCGAGCGAAGCGATCCGCAAAAATATGGAACGATGCAGTGCGACGCATAATGAGCTTGCGCTACCCGTAAGTAATCGATAAGGTATCGTTACTGCAAAATTAGAACGGCATGAACACCAAAATCTTGCATAAGCGCAAGCGAATGGTAGGAGCACGGGTGACTTCGAGCTTAATCTCTTCTGATTTGCCTTGAGAGCAAAATGCCAGTTTAGGCAAATAAATGGTAAGCGCAAAATAACGTCAGCCTGCAGAAGTGGCGCTATTTGGGTGTGCGGTGGCATTAGCAATTGTTTTTAAGGATTAAGCTCCTTGAAGGTGTTTGAGACCCTCTTCTTTGAAGGAATCTGCCAAGTTTCCAAGAAGGTTGCTAAAAATTCCGAAAGTGAATTTTTGCGTATCTTTATCAAGAGAAGCTAAAAACTTGAAGATAGACGGCGCCTTTTTAAGCAGATCTGCAGGAAGCGTTTCGATACTGCCAGATTCTGACGCAAATTCAATAACACCAAAAAGTACCGCGCAAAATTCGGTACGCTCTCCCGGACTCAAAGATGAAATCCATTGCGAAAGCCCGCGGTCGGTAGAATCGGAAAGCAGAGAATTCTTACCTTCGTATATAAAGGAATATTCGCCTTCTGCTTCTTCAATCTCCCAAGAAAACGGCATATGTTGCATAAGGGCAAGTTCGTAGGATTTCACGATATGAGGCATGGCAAGGTCATCAAAGATGCGTCCGAATACTGAAGTTTCGGGAATGATTTTGGTAATACGGCCTATGATCTGTTCCGTACAAGACTCTTCTGTTTGCCAAGGACTTACGCCTGGTCCGTCAAAGTTATAAACCGCGCTCACAAATGGCTGGAAGTCATCGGGTAGAGCGGATGCTGCATACACGGCAAGATTTCCTCCCTTTGAGTGGCCACCTAAGCGAAAGGCCGGAATGCGCACGTGGCGAGGTTTTCTTTCAAGGTAGCTTTCTACCAAAAGCCATTTACTCATCATGGTTTTGGTGTATTGGTGTGCATAGGTTTGTGAAGGAATAGGACTCAAAACGCCCAGCGTGAAATCCTCTTCCCAGCCCGTGATGGTATTGTCGGTTCCTCTAAAGGAGAGGTAAAACGAACCATCGGGCACATGAAAGCACATGGCGCTAAATTGCGTGAGAGTATCTTTATCCAGCTTTACGGCAATGTCGGATATGGCCAGATCAGCAAAGCGCGCGCTTTGGGTGAGCTTCTGTGCGAAGGTGGAAGCAAATTCGTCAAACCAGAAAAGGCTTGAGAGCTCTTTGGGTTCCATAGTGGCCAAAGCAGAGCGCACCAATATTGACTTAGGGAAGGTATAGGAATCCATTTCATTGGCGAACTCAGTCGAAGGATCTGCGTCGGTGTCAATGCCGGTGTTGGCGTCGCCAGTATTGTCGGCGCTCGTGTTGTTGACGGTGGTGTTAGCGCTTGAGTTGTTGACGTCGGTGCCGGGGGCGTCTATGTTGGTGATATCAGTACCGTCGGCGTGGAAAGCTCCGATATGTAAAGCGCCAGCGATGCGGGCATCTTGATCGTAATAGGAAGCGCTTGTTGATGCTGGAACGCTATGTGCTGGAACTGAAGTGCCGGCGTCTTGGTCTTGCCAAGAGGTGCTCGTTGCGGTTGAAGTGCCATAACTAAAAAGATCGTTTTTGATACTGTCTTCATGATGATGACGCCCAAATGTAGTGGAGTTTGAAGCGTCTGAAGAGGATATGTATGGATTAGCGTCTAGATTCACACTACCTGAAAAGGGTTCGTTCAGGTTGACGCCTAGATCCGGGGTACCAAAACCATCTTTTGCTGGTGCAAAGGGATCAGGCGCAAAAGCGTCAGTTCCAATAGCGCCAAATTCGTCTTCCAGTTTGTTATCCGCTTCGCCTGCCAATTCGCCCTTTGGCTTACCTTCTGCTTCGCCTCCCAGCTCACTTCCTGAAAAAGAAGACTTATGTGCCATAAGAAGAGGAAGTTCCTCGTCAAGAATATACGAACGCGGTGTTTTGGCATGCTCAAAAAGCAGATAGGAAGCAATGGCGAGCACGAACGAATCAAGCACCGAGAAGGGCTTTTCTTCAAAAGATGACGTCTCGTTTTCAAGATAGGTAAGAATGTTGCTCTTTTCCAAATTACTCGCCCGCCCTCTGTTTGTTTTAGGTGCTTAACGTATAGTTTAGCGCACGATTGTGCTGGCTCTCTCTGTGTTCTTAGAAGTGTTTCTTACAGCAGATCGAATCGATATCTATCTTATAGATTAGATAGGCTCCTTCTTTTTGCTTGAGGATGCCCGGATGATGTTTGAGTTCACCAGGGGCAAGCGCTTCGGTGAGATAGACAAGCGCCTTTCGCGCTTGAGTTGCATCAGAGACACGCTTTGCTTGGCCTTCAACTAAAACACAGGCGTAGTGCGTGGAAAATTTCTCAGGGACGAGTGTCTCATCAAGTACAGCAGTTAGGCAGACTTGCGGATTCTTATCAAGGGCGGAAACCTTTCGGCCGGTTGTACCACAGTGAAAGAACAGGCAATTTTCCTCTTTGCAGTAGATCACATTAAGTGGAATGGCATAGGGCTTTCCTTGAGCATCTATGCAGGAAAGCGTTGCCCAGCGCAGGTTTTCTAGAATTGTAGTATCGGATGAGAATTCACTTTGTGCCATGGGTATTCCTTTACGTAACTTGCGTGTCTTGTTATTCACTTTAGCTGTTTAAGAGATTTGGTCTAGGTGCGGGTCATGGAAAAGCACTCAAGGTTCCTTTTCTTGCTAGTCTTGGTTGGCTCTTGGTTGAGTCTCGGTTGTGTTTTGCTGTAGCGTGGCGCTTAAACAAAAAAGCAAAACAAAAGGCGAAGATGCTTTCTGTAAACACCTTCGCCTTGCGTAAGTGGCTCTAGCAATTAAGCTGTTCCGACAAATTAAAGCAGTCCGGGCGCGGTTTTGCTTTGTCAGTTAAAGTAGCCCGTGCGGAATTCTTCTCATCAGTTAGTGTGACTCTTCCGGGCTTCTGCCTTCTCAGTTAAAGTAGCCCGCGGAGCTTCTGACAGTCCGCGCGCGGTTCTACTTCATCAAATCGCAAACAGCCTGAGCATATGCCACGGGGTCTTCGATAGGTAAGCCTTCCGTGATGAGCGCTTGGTTGTACAAAATGTTGGTATAGGAAGCAACCTTTTCGGTGTTTCCTTCTTTTTGTGCCTCTTGGAGCGTTTTGAAAATATCATGCTGAGCGTTGATCTCAAGAACGCGCTGAGACTTGAGGTTCTGTCCGTCAGGAGCCATAGCCATGATCTTTTCCATCTCAAGACTGATAGGGCCTTCTGCGGTAACGCAAGCAGGGGTATCGGAAAGGCGCGCTGAAACTACAACCTTAGAAACCTGGTCTCCCAAAGCTTCTTTCATAGCAGTAAACAAATCCTCATTTTCTTTAGTGATTGCCTCTGCTGCGGATTTTTCGTCTTCTGTTTCTAGTCCTAAATCTCCGCCTGCAACATTTTTGAATTGCTTAGCGTTCTTGCCTTCTTCGTCGGCACCGTAATCGAACATGGCGCTCATGCAGAATTCGTCAACATCCTGGGTGCAGAGCAAAACGTCATAGCCCTTGTTCAAGATGGTGGTTACAACAGGCATCTTGGCAAGACGATCAGTAGATTCGCCCGCAGCATAGAAGATAGAAGATTGGTCTTCAGGCATAGCCTCAAGGTATTCGTCAAGCGTAACCATCTTCTGTTCTTTTGCCGAATAGAACAGAAGCAACTCGGCAAGCTGACCTTTTTCCATTCCATAAGAAGCGTAGATGCCGTACTTTAAGCCACGACCAAAATTCTCGAAGAACTTTTCGTAATCTTCGCGGTCATTGTCGCGCATCTTGACCAGTTCAGACTTGATCTTTTTCTCAAGCTTGTTTGCAATAGCGCGCAACTGACTGTTGTGCTGCAGTGTTTCGCGGGAAATGTTGAGCGTGAGATCCTGGCTGTCTACCACACCGCGAACAAAGTTGAAGTAGTCAGGCAAAAGCTCTTCGCACTTTTCCATGATCAGGACATTTGAGCTGTAAAGCGCAAGGCCTTTTTTGTAGTCTTTGCTGTACAAGTCATATGGTGCGCGTGAAGGAATGAACATAAGTGCATCGTATTCAAGAGCGCCCTCAGCATGAACGGAAATGGTGCGTGCTGGGTCAGTGAAATCGTGGAAGTCGGTCTTGTAGAATTCGTTGTACTCTTCCTGGGAAACCTCAGATTTGCGACGTTTCCAAATAGGAATCATAGAGTTGATAGTCTGAATTTCTTGAACCGTTTCATATTCAGGCTTGTAGTCATCGCCGGCATCTTCAGGTTTAGGAAGCTCGTGCTGTACTTCGCATTCCATTTGGATGGGGTAGCGCACGTAGTTGCTGTAGCGCTTGATGAGGCTCTTGATTTCGCGTTCGTTGAGGAAGAGATCGAAGTCTTCCTCGTCGGTGTTGTCCTTGAGATGCAACACAATAACGGTGCCGTGAGCTGGCTTTTCTGTTTTGGTGGTAAAGATGGAAGGAAGTTCGTCGGCCTCTTTTACGGTATAGCCCTCAATGCCGTCGCTTTCCCATTTCCAAACTTCGTTGCTTCCGTAAGCGCAGGAAATTACTTCGACGCGCTGAGCAACCATGAAGGAAGCGTAAAAGCCAACGCCGAACTGGCCGATGATGTCTACGTCGTCACCCTGAGATTCGGCATTTTCGGTCTTGAATTCAAGGCTTCCTGAATGAGCGATGGTACCAAGGTTTTTCTCCAGCTCATCTTTGGTCATGCCAATGCCACTATCAGCAACGGTGATGGTGCGAGCTTCTTTGTCGAAAGCAACAGAGATAGAAAGGTCATCTTTGCTTACCTTAATGGACGTGTCGGTAAGGCTTCTGAAGTAGAGTTTGTCTACCGCGTCAGAAGCGTTTGAAATGAGCTCGCGCAGGAAGATCTCTTTGTTGGTGTAGATGGAGTTGATCATGAGATCGAGCAGTTTTTTACTTTCGGTTTTAAATTTTTTCATTCAGGCATCCTTTCCTTTATATGGATAGGTTTATTCATATGTTGTGAAAATTAGCACTCTAACGTTGAGAGTGCTAAAAGTGATTCTAGTAGCGTTATTGAAGATGTCAAGAATGTGCGCGCAATAGTGAAGATTTGATCACATTAGAGCAACAGGGAGGAGGCAAAGGTGCATGCGTAAGAGGGAAAAGTGAGGTAAGAGCGAAGCGAAGGCAAGGCGAAAACAGAGCGGGATAGGAGCGAAGCGAAGATAAAGGGACGTTGGCGTGGTGAAAGTGGGGCACGGGGCGAAGGCGTAGCGAAGGTGGGGCGCAGGTGGGGCGCGGGATGAAGGTGATTTTTTTCGAAAATAAGTTAGATTTAGCTAACTTGCGGTATCTTTGCCGTACAATGAGGAAAAAGTTTTGTGACAGAGACCGGTGGGCTATCGAGATCTTTTGTGGCAATGAGCGCTAGGATTCAGCGTTTTGAAGCGCGAATTGTATAGCTTGGCTGACAATTAAAGTCAGTATTTTAGGGCATTCGTAAGCGCGAGAAGTGTATCTTGACCGGGCAACTTGTCTCAGTGTTTTGAAACAAAAGCAATGAGCGCAGTAATAACGGCAAAAATTTATGAAAGGAGTCTCAATGATTAAGACTACCGTTGAAGTTGATGGCATGATGTGTGGCATGTGCGAATCGCACGTTAATGAGGCAATAAGAAAAGCATTCAACGTTAAGAAAGTTAACTCTTCTCATACTAAAGGGCGTACCGTTATTGAATCCGAAGAAGCGCTTGATGAAGCTATGCTTCGTAAAACCATTGGGGATAC
>CAVABR010000019.1:0-5907 GCA_963586955.1 bacterium | reverse complement strand
AAACTCTCCTAATACAAAACCCCTCTGGAAAAACTTCCGGAGGGGTTTTAATTTTCTGTGCCACGCTTATGCGCCCATACACAAACGCTTATTTGGCTTCTTTAAGGCGACGGTCAAGCTCATCTGCTAAAGCGTTGCGCTTAGTCTTGCCGCTTTCAGTGCGGGGGATTTCATCAATAATCTCAATGTGCTCAGGACGCAAGCGCTTTGCCACACCTTTGCTGTCAAGGAATTCAGCAATTGAATCAAGCGTTGGAGTAACGTCTCCTTTTTGAACAATAAAGGTACAAATGCGCTCACCAAGGCGGTCATCAGGCATGCCGATAGTTGCGCAATCTCCTATGCCGGGGCAACCCTCAAGGTTTTCATCAACTTCGTTAGCAGAAATATTAACGCCACCACGAATGAGGATTTCCTTCTTACGGCCATTGATGCGAACACGACCTTGCTCGTCCATGTAGCAAAGGTCTCCACTAGCAAACCAACCATCATCAGAGAGATCCGCGTCGGTTGCTGCTTTGTTGTTGAGATATCCGCAGAACATATGAGGTCCGCGAGAAACCTCTTCGCCCTGTACGCCAGCGGGAACTTCGTTGCCTTTGTCGTCAACAACTTTAACCTCAATGCCTTCGAAAGGAACGCCTGACCAAGCGCCATTCCACTCAAGGCAGTGCTCTGGTGGAACACCCAAGTGCGGGCAACTTTCAGTTGAGCCATAGACTTCGCACAACAGCAAGCCGTGCTCATGAGCGCGTTGCACCATAGAGCCTGGTACCGGAGCGCCACCACAAAGATAGAGCTTCAAAGTTTCAAACTTCAAGTTGTGCTCATCTGCGGTATTGAGCAAGTCGAAGATGAAAGGCGTTGCACCCATTGACCAGGTTACGCCTTCGCGGTTCAAAATCTCGATTGCCTCAAGAGGCTTGAATTCCTGCTGTAAAACAACTCTGCCACCTAAGAGCAATGGCGAAATGAGACCATGGTTAAAGCCTGTTGCATGATTGAGTGGAGCAGGCATAAACATGACGTCTTCGTGGGTGAGCCCCAACCCTTTGGTGAAGGTTTTTTCTGAGAAGATAATGTTGTTGTGAGAAAGCAAAACCGCCTTAGGTTTGCCGGTAGTTCCTGAAGTGGAAAGAATAAGCACTACGTCATCAGAGGTGCTTCCGGGAGCATCGGTATATGGTTCGTACTTCTCAAAGATTTCATTGAGGGTAATAGTGCCGTGAGATTCAACGGTTTTGTCATGAACAGCAATTGCATCCTTGGAAAGGGTAGGAATGCGATCGACTACTGACATGATCTGGTCTTCAAAGTTTGTCTTGTGATGGAAGGTAGGGCACAAGAACGCCTTCGATCCAACAAGATTCATGCCGAAGACCAAGTCTTCCCCGTTGAAGGTAACGGGAAGAGGATGAATTACCGCGCCAACTTTTAAGCAGGCAACATAGAGATAGCAAAATTCTGACCATGGTGGCATTTGGAAGGTGACAACATCACCGTTTTGCACGCCAACGTCACGAAGCCACGCTGCTAACCTAGAAGCCTTTTCGTCAATTTGACTAAATGTCAAACGAACGCCCAAGTTATCGCTGATATATTCGCTGTCAGGATATTTAGCTACGCGATCATTCCAAACATCATTGAGAGATTGCTCGGTCCAGTAGCCTTTTTCGTAATACGCTTTTTTGTTTTCTGCGCAAACTTTTAGATCGGTAATCATGATCCCTCTTCCTCTACTTTGACACCTAGTTGAATATGTTTTAGGTATCGCCCTCTTCCTCGCCCTTGTACTATTCTATTGAATAATTTGAACACGTTTCAAATTCTAGCGCAAAAAGATATTCTCACAATATACTAACGATGGCATTTTAAACTACTTTACTTAGATTTAAACGTTGCGTTAATAATTAAGGCATATTGTAAGGATTGTCTTAAAATATCTGAAAGCGCATTAATGAGCGTTCGTTTGACTGTTTTCTTGTATGCCGAAATGTGAGAGGGCAGTTTTCACGGATAAATCAAAAAGCTACTAAGAAGGGGATTTGTATGGGAAATTGGCAGCAAGAATACAAAGACAAACTCTTTGATATTGACGAAGCACTCGACAGGTTTTTCCCAGATGGGACGTCAGTTTTTTGCGGAACATTTGAGGTTGCTGGTGGCATTCTTGTTCCTATGCTTGAGCGCATCAAGCAAGGCCGTTTGAAGGGGATAAAACTCTATGGCGGTATCACCAGCGAAGATTTGCATCTTGACGAATTAAAGGTTGGTTTTGATTCGCTTCATTATCACAATTATTTTACGGGCGGAAATGAACGCAACGGCATAGCTGCGGGAAGCACCGCGTATGTTCCTTTACATCTTCATAGGACTAAAAATTTAGTTGAACATGACGGAATTGACGTTGCGGTAATTCCTATGACGCCTCCTGACAAGCATGGATATTGCAATATTGGTCATGTTGGATGTCGTCCTGAAGGTATTCGCGCAGCCAAGAAAATTGTTGCGCAAATTAACCCCAGCGTTCCTTTTGTTTTTGGTCTTGAGCGCAATTTGCATGTTTCGCAAATTGATGGCTTTGTAGAAATTGATCAGAAAATGACGCAAATGCCTATTGCTGAGCCTAAGCCAGAGGAAAAAATTGTGGCAGCAAATGTATGCGAACTCATTCCGGATGGTTCTTGTATCCAGCTTGGATTTGGTAGCATCGCTAATGCTATTGCTGATGGGCTTAAAGCACGCAAGCATTTGGGTGTTCATTCAGAAATGTTCAACGATGCCATGGCAGAATTGCAAGACATGGGCGTTATAGATAACAGCAGAAAGAACTATTTACCTGGTGTTTCGGTAGCAGGCTTCGCTTCTGGTCAGCAGTATCTTTATGACTTTATTGACCACAATCCCGGTATGTTCTTCACGCCGTATTCGCATGTTAACAATCCTGATTTCATTCGCCTCAATGACAACATGGTTTCGGTCAATTCGGCAGTTTCGGTTGATTTGACGGGTCAGGTTTGTGCAGAAAGCATCGGAACGCGCCAGTATTCTGGTACCGGCGGTCAGGTTGACTTTATCAGAGGCGCTACGCTTTCAAAGGGCGGAAAAGCCATCATTGCTATGACGTCTATGACCAACACCAAAAATGGTCCGGTCTCTAAGATTGCTCCTATGCTCATGCCTGGTAGCGTTGTTACTTCTTTGCGCACGGATATTCAGTATGTGGTTACCGAGTATGGTTGCGTTGACTTGATGTATTGCGATATTCCAGAGCGCGCAAAACGTTTGATCAGCATTGCGCATCCTGATATGCGTGACGAATTGACCTTTGAAGCAAAGAAGATGGGCTATTTGTATTAAGTTTTTGCTTTTACTGTTGAGTTCTTTGGTGTGTTGAGAATCAAGCGCTCAGAGAATGATACGTGTGGGATTATTAGCAGTAAGCCTTACTAGGTATAAGAAAATCTTGCTCTACGAACAGGAGATATAGTAATGGGTATTCGCAAATCAGCAGCAAAAGCAGTAAGCGCCGTAAGCACCTGGGGTTTGAAAAACATTCTGGGTCGTCCTGCTGCAAATATGCCAGGAAAAATTGCGCTGTTGGTTGATCCGCAAATTATTGCCGAGAATGCTCACAAAATTACCAAGGGCTCAATCATGGTGGTAGGCACCAACGGAAAAACTACCGTGACTAACCTTTTGGCCGATGCGCTTGAGCTTTCAGACCAGACGGTTGCTTGTAATAGGACGGGCGCCAACCTGGATTCTGGTATTGCTTCTACGCTCTTGCAAACAAAGGGCGTTGTTGATTGGGGCGTTTTCGAATCGGACGAGCTTTGGCTTGTCCGATCCTTGCCCCAGATCAAGGCAAACTATGTGCTTTTGCTTAATCTCTTTCGTGATCAGCTTGATCGGTATGGCGAAATTGATCGTATCCAAGATGCTATTGTCAAAGCGCTTGATGAATCTCCTGAGACAGTTCTTATCTACAACGCCGATGACCCGCTGTGCGCTATTGTTGCAGGACGCGTAAAGAATGCATGCATTTCATTTGGTGTGGGCGAAGATATGCATCTGGAACAGAATACGGTCTCTGATGCTCAGATGTGCCAAAAGTGCTCGGGAATGTTTTCGTATGAGTATCGCCAATATGGACAGTTGGGAAAATATACTTGTAACAACTGCGGTTTTACCCGGCCGGAGCTTGATTATTCAGCAAAAAATGTTTCGCTTAAAGGCGGAGCTTCCTTTTTGGTAGAAGGCGAATCTGCTATAGCGGATAAGGCTATGGATGCATGCGGGGTTAACGTGCAGGGTGGTAGCGTTGCTGGCTCGGGTTCCGCCGGCGTTGCGGGCGCCACTGGTGCCACGGGCGCGGGCGCTACTAGCTCCGCGGGCACTGCCGGAGCTCCTGTCGCGGGCGCACCTTCAACCCCTTCGCAGGTTTCAGCTTCGCTTTCGGTTGGTCAGCCAGGCGCTTATGTAGTCTATAACGTGTTGGCGGCCTATCTTTCGGCACACTTTTTGGGCGTTTCTGACGATACCTTTGCCCATGCAGCTGACGTGTTCGATCCTCAAAACGGTCGTCTTCAAGAGCTTTTTATTGAAGGGCGCCCTGTTTTGCTTAACTTGGCAAAGAATCCTACCGGTTTTAACCAGAACCTGAAAATCATTACGCAGGCTGAAGGCAAAAAAGCTGTGGCCTTCTTTATCAACGACAATGAGGCAGACGGACATGACATCTCATGGATTTGGGACTGTGACTTCGAAGAGCTTGCACAAGAAAAAGACATTGTGGTCTATGCAGGTGGTATTCGCAAAAATGACCTTCAGGTTCGCCTGAAGTATGCGGGCATAAATGCCAAACTTATCAACAGCGTTAATGAGATGGTTGATGAAGTGCTTACCATGCCTAAAGAATGGAACATGTACTCCATTGCTAATTACACGTCACTGCCTTCGGTTCGTTCTGCTCTTACGGCCCGGGCGGACAAAAGCAAGAACGTTCCTGTCAAAGAAGGAAGCTTTACGCCTCGCTCTTCAGCAATTAAAGTGGCTGAACAGGCCGGCAATGATCAGACCGTACCCGGAGGCGTAACGGCTGAAAAGCCTCTTCGCATTGTTCACTTGTTCCCGGATTTGCTCAACCTCTATGGAGATGGGGGCAACGTTAAGGTTTTGAAGAAGCGTTGCGAATGGCGCGGTATCCCGGCAGAAGTGGTTTCGGTGCGCTATGGGCAATCGGTTGATTTGTCAGAGGCGGACATTGTCTTTTTGGGTGGCGGACCAGACCGAGAGCAAAAGCTTGCTTCTGAGGTGTTGCATTCCATGAAAGATTCGCTTGGTGCTTACCTTGAGGCTGGGGGAGCGTTGCTGTCCATTTGCGGTGGCTATCAAATTTTAGGTAAGCGTTGGCTCTTAGGAGACGAAGAGGTCGAAGGGCTTTCGCTTATTGATATAGAAACGCTTCGTGCCGGCAAGGGGTTCAATCGCTTAATTGACAACATCATGCTTTCTTCTTCGTTGGCTACTATGCCAGTTGTTGGCTATGAAAATCATGCAGGGCGTACCTATTTAGGTAAAGGCGTGAAGCCGTTTGGCAAGGTTGTCTCTTCGGTTGGCTCAGGCAACAATGACAACGATAAAGAAGACGGCGTTATATATAAAAACAGCATCGGTACCTATCTTCACGGGCCTCTGCTGGGCAAAAACCCCGAAATTGCCGATTTTCTTATTGAGCGTGCGGTAGAAAACTATGCAAAAAGAAACGGTTTGTCTGAGGCATGTGCATTGCCACCTTTAGATGATGCAGTGGAAAAGGCAGCCAATGCTTATATGGCGCAACGCTTAAAGTGACACCGCGTCACTACTATTTCTCCACACAATCTTGAAGAACATTAAAGAATC
>CAVABR010000018.1:0-8892 GCA_963586955.1 bacterium | reverse complement strand
GCTTAGTCTCTGACTATGCGACCGAGCGGTCGCGTGTTGCTTTTTCCTGCAGAAAACGTTCGCAGGCGCAACACAAACAAACAAAACTATCTTTCATCTCTCATGTGAGGAAAAAGCAACACATCCCTAATAGTTGCAGAATTAGTAAGCAACATAACCAAGCGATCAATGCCAATTCCTACGCCACCAGCAGGAGGCATGCCATATTCAAGGGCACGAATGTAGTCTTCGTCATAACCCATTGCTTCGTCGTCACCCATATCTTTTGCTTCGACTTGTGCACGGAAGCGCTCTGCCTGATCCACCGGATCATTGAGCTCACTAAAGGCATTCGCATATTCATGACCACAAATAAACAGCTCAAAACGATCAGTCAATAAAGGATTGTCTTCCTTTTTCTTAGCCAACGGAGAAACTTCCAAAGGATGATCAGTTACAAAGGTTGGCTGAATAAGCTTATCTTCTGCTACTGCCTCAAAGATTTCAGCAATGAGCTTGCCTTTACCCCAGGCATCGTCTGCATGGCCACCATTCTTTTCAAGAATAGCTACCAATTCTTCTCGGGAACGATCAAAGCTTACTTCTTCGTCTGAATATTCGTTTGCCAACTCAAGCATGGTTGCAACGCGCCATTGACCGCTCAAGTCAATTTGGTGATCTTGGTATTCAACTTGAAGCGTACCGCAGGCAGCCATAGCTGCAGCCTGAATAAACCCTTGCGTAAGTTCCATCATGCCACGAAGATCAGTAAAGGCCTGATAGGCTTCCATCGTGGTGAACTCAGGATTGTGATAAGGATCCATTCCTTCATTTCTAAACTGACGGCCAATCTCAAACACGCGCTCAAAGCCACCTACCAGCAAACGCTTAAGCGGAAGCTCGGTTGCAATGCGCAAGAAGTAATCTCTGTCCAATGCATTGAAATGCGTCACGAATGGCTTAGCATTTGCGCCACCAAGAATGGGATGCAAAAAGGGCGTTTCAACCTCATAGAACTGCTGGTCTTCCATATAACGACGCACAGCAGAAATAATCTTGAAGCGCTTTTCGAACGTATCGCGCACCTCTTCATTCATGACCAAGTCAACATAGCGTTGACGATAACGCGTTTCCTTATCGGCCAAACCGTGGAATTTCTCAGGCAAGGGGCGCAAGGACTTTGACAACAGCTCAAACGTATCAACAGCAACCGAAAGTTGTCCGCGACGAGTGCGCATCATCAAACCAGAAACGCCAATCCAGTCACCCACATCAAGATCTTTCATTTGAGCGAAAACGTCTTCGCCTAAAGCATTGATACGGCAGAACAGCTGAACAGCCGCCGTGCTGTCTTTGAGTTCCATAAAGATGATTTTTCCCTGGTCACGTTTAGCCATAATACGGCCTGCAATTTGTACGCGATCTTCGGTATTTTCTCCATCGCCCAAATCAACGTATTTCTCATTGAGATCTGCAACGTGATGAGAATATTCGAAAGCATGTCCGTAAGGGTTTTTACCCTCAGCAATAAGAGCATCGCGTTTGGCACGACGAACCTCGATAGGATCATCTTCAATTGCTTCAGCGTTCTGCTTGCTGAGATCTTCTTTGCTCATATTCGCCTCTTTAGACATCGCTTTCCCTTCAACTTTATAGATGTAATACCAATTTATAAGACAAAAGCCCGCAATAAAAGCGGGCATGCCTTACTTTAGCTAACTAGTTTTAACTAATGCTCAATTTTGAGAATCTTCATAACGATTGCTCGGCCAGTTGGTCCTTCGGTTTCTACTGTATCGCCTTTTTTGTGACCCAAAAGCGCGGAACCAACAGGGGACTCGTTAGAGATTTTACCTTCAGCAGAATTGCTCTCAGCTGCACCAACAATGGTAAAGACTCTTTCTTTGCCACCCATCTCTAAGGTAACGCGACTACCAATGTTTACCTTGCTTGAACGCGTTGGAGCAGAAACTACGGTTGCCTCTCCAAGAATACGGGTGATTTCAGCAATACGAGCCTCCATCATGCCCTGTTCGTTTTTAGCGTCATCATATTCAGAATTCTCTGAGATATCGCCAAATTCACGAGCTACACGAATACGCTCGCCAATTTCAGCACGTTTTTCCGTTTCAAGGTAATGAAGCTCTTTTTCAAGCTTCTCTTTTCCTTCTTGAGTAAGAATATAATCTTTGTCCATTGTTTCCTCCGAAGCTCAACGAGCGAGCTTCATTTTGTCTTCTCTTCCTTTATAATTTCTTCGTTCTAGACTTAAACACATTTCACGTCTAGCCCGAACGAAATTAAAACACCCTTTACATCAAAACGCAATATAAAGCAAAGAAGCCACGCAAAAGCGGTGCTTCTTTGCTAAAAAGTTACTCGTCTTTGGAGCCTTCGCTCTTAGACTTGCGTCCTGGTTCCGGTTTATCTATGACCTCAATAACTTCGGCCTCTTCATCAGACTTGCTAGCCTCAGCTGAATCCTTCTTTTCAGAATCAGCCTCTTTGGTTTTGCCATTTTCGTCTTTTTCGTCAATCTTTTTCTTGCCACCCAAGCCTTCACGCAGGTTCTTTATGCCTTTTCCAATAGCAGTACCCAGCTTAGGAAGATTCTTTGGGCCAAGAACAATCAAAATGAGAATGGCAAGTAAAATTATGACTATCTCGGTAATTCCTAATGGTCCAATTTTCATTATTGCACCTCCAGTTATCCCGGGTTATTAAGCAACGACCTATAACCCTTTGTTTGTTCTATAGAGAGTAGTAACACTCTAACAAAAAGAGTACGGCACACAGACCAGATACTCTCTAAACGGTTTATGGTCGGGATGACAGGATTCGAACCTGCGACTTCTGCGTCCCGAACGCAGCGCTCTACCAAGCTGAGCCACATCCCGTTTTTCATTTCGTGACCAAAATGCTTTTTTGCGGGTGCTATGTTAGCACAAATATATAAAAAGAAAAGCGGTCCCGAAGGACCGCTCAGTGAACGTAACTTTTTTACTAATGAACAATATTAGTAACGTACGAAAATCATTCCACTTTGTACTGGACCGACGATAACGCCAACGCCTTCCGTTGCAGCGTGGATCATCTGTCCGCCACCAATGTAGATACCGCAGTGCCCGCTGTTAACGCAAACGTCACCTGGTTGAGGATCACTTACCTGAGACCAACCCATGAATGTATAGGTAGTACCAAGGCGCGAATACTGTCCCGTGAGGCAATAGCTTACGAAACCAGAGCAGTCAAAAGCTCCTGGAGAACATGCTCCCCATACGTACTCTGCATTTCCAACCCAAGAGTAAGCACGACCTACAATAGTACCGTCATCGGCAGATTTGTTATTGCCACTATAAGAACTTCCGCCACCATCATAGCTACCGCCACCATCATAGCTACCGCCGTCATCTCCACCAGTGTTGTTGCTGGAACCAAAGTAGCCGTTTGAGTTGTTGGTTTCTGCCGCTACCCTTGCAGCCTCAGCAGCTGCAGCTTCTTCTTGCTCTTTAAGTGCCTTAGCTTCCTCGCTCAAATTGTTATAAGCAGCTTCTGCCTGAGAAGAAAGCGTCTGAGCATTCTGCTGAATCTCACGGGCTTTATTAGCCTCATCAGTTGCTACTTTTTCCTGCTCAACATATTCAGTCTTAGCAGCTTCAATCTTTTCACGAGAATCTTTGGTCTCTTGTACTAAGCGAGCATCGTTTTGGTTAACGATATCAAGCAAATAGAGCTTGTTAGCAAATTCATCAAAGGATGTTGCACCCAAGATAATATCAATAAGCGAAGCAGTGCCACCACGATACATATCACGGGCACGATCGCCAAGCTGTTCTTGTAAAGACTTAATGTGTTCGGATTCTTGCTCAATCTGAGTTTGAGCTTCACTGACCTTCTTTTGAGCTTCTTCTTGCTTCATAAGCGCTTCGGTGTAATTGTTCGAAGCTTCATCGAGCTTATTCTGCATCTCTTTGTATTCATTGAGAGCTTGTTGTGCCTCTGCTTCTTTTGAAGAAGATGTTGGGGTTGCATAAGCAGAAGCAACAGGGATCATAAGACCCATCGCTAGCACCGCTGCTACAAAAATATTTACCAGCGCGCGCTTACCTGTTCCATTTAAATGCTCCGTCATCTGTAAAGACCTCCTTGAGCATAGCGTTCGTTTATGAGCGTGAGCTTATGCTATGGTAGCAGAATATGAGAGTGGGTCGCAATTTTGTGTGAAGAAAATCTCCACAATGCCTGCTAGATTCACAAGCGCTTCAAATAATCTCAAAGATTTTCTCAAGTTGCGCTAGACTAGTAAGAAAGAATAGCGACGGGGAGCTGGTCTCATACGGGGCTAGCCCCTTCGTTTCTTATTGTATCTGTCCTCAAGTTTGAAAGGGTAAAGTCATGGACATCACCATTGCTGGACGTAAAATGCCCATTACTGACGCTTTGCGCTCATACGCAGAAGAAAAGATCGGTAACTCCATGAAGGTAATGGATATCGAACCTCTCACCGCAGAAGTTGTTCTTCAGGTTGAGAAAAACCCAGCAAATCCAACACCTGCATGTTGCGAAGTTACTATGCGTGCTCGTGGCCATATCATCCGCGTAGAAGAGCACGAAGAGAGCATGTATGCAGCTATCGACGTTGCTGCAGCAAAAGTTCTTCGCCAGCTCCGCAAATTCAAGACGCGCGTTATCGACAAAAAAATGTCTCAGAACGCTGTTGAGAAAAAGGCAACTGAGCTTGACATCGAAGGCCTTATGGAAGAACTTTCCGCAGATGACGAAGTTGTTCGCGTAAAGGAAATTGAATTCCAGCCTCTCACTGAAGAAGAAGCTCTTGTTCAGATTGATCTTTTGGGCCACGATTTCTTTGCTTACATTGATCGCGACAGCAACAACGTTCACGTTTTGTATCGTCGTGATAACGGCGGTTATGGCTTGCTTAAGCAGAAATAAGTCTTTGCAACAAAACGCACCAGTAAAAATGCTCGCCTTTTCATGCGGGCATTTTTTTGTCTCTTGAACCCCAAGCGTACCTATAGAAAAAGGAGCTTATGGTGACCACAAGTTATAGCGCCAAATGCAAAACAAAAGCTCGCCTTATTAAAGGCGAGCTTTTCATAGCCTCGTGATGGAAAAATCTAGCCCTATAGGCTGGCTATAAGGCTACGGGACAACCCTCGATGAGATAAACGCCTAGCCACAGAGAAAAGAACTCGGGGTGTTTATCCTGCAAATAAAAACTAATCGTTTGCGCCTTCTGAGTATCGTTTCAAGAAGGCCTTCGTGCGATTATGCTGAGGATTATTGATGACCTCTTTTGCAGGTCCCTCTTCAACAATTACCCCACCATCCATAAAGATAATGCGGTCAGCAACATCACGCGCAAATGCCATTTCGTGCGTAACAATAACCATAGTCATATGCTTTTCAGCAAGAGAGCGAATAACTTTGAGAACCTCTTGGGTAAGCTCTGGGTCAAGCGCGCTTGTAGGCTCATCAAAGAATAGAATATCGGGGTTCATACAAAGCGCGCGAGCGATAGCCACTCGCTGTCGTTGCCCGCCTGAAAGCTCGCAAGGATAGCTGTCTTCTTTTCCTTCGAGTCCCATTTGACACAACAATTCACGCGCCTGTTTTTCAACTTCTGCCTTGTCGCGTTTTTGAACCATAAGAGGAGCGTCCATAACATTGCGCAAAACTGAATAATGAGGAAACAAATTAAAGTTTTGAAACACTAAACCAAAAAACTGGCGTGCCTTCTTATTTGCCTCTCTACCCTGGTATATTGCTTTTCCTGAAGCATCAGCAGAAACAACAACAAGGTCTTCATAGGTAAGCGACCCGCATTCAAATGTTTCTAGAAGCGTAGCGCAACGCAAAAGTGTAGATTTGCCCGAACCAGAAGGCCCAATGATGGAAACAATTTCTCCGTTGCTTACCTCAAAGGATATATCTTTGAGAACTTCATTTTTATCAAAGCTCTTTTTGATATGCTGCATGCTTAAAATGGGCATCTTGTTTGTCTCTTCGTTTTTATGCGCACTCTCAGTTGAAGAGCGCACATCACTGACCGCTTTGTCAGTATTGTCCAAGAGAGAACTGTCTTGTTTTTCGCTCATATAGATCTACCTCTCTTAGTCGTGATAGTAACTCATGCGTTTTTCGACACGGGAGATAAGGAACTCCACGAAAAACGTGAATACCCAATAGAAGGCTGCTGCAACAACGAAAGCAGTGAGCACTCCCTGCGCAGAAACAATAGCGCGCGCTGTTGTGAAGAGCTCCATGATTCCCAACGTGAATGCCAAGGACGTATCTTTAACCAAAACGATAATCTCATTGCCTAAGGCTGGAATGATTCGCTTAAAGACCTGCGGGAAAACAATTTTGAAAAATGTTTGTGCCTTTGAATAGCCAAGAACCTCTGCGGCCTCATATTGCCCGGTTGGGATGGATTGAATTCCGCTTCGATAAATCTCGGCAAAATAGGCGGCGTAGTTCAAAATGAAGGCCACCAAACATGCGCCCATGCTCCATTCGGTTGAAAGTTTAATACCGAAAATATAGTAAGGGGCAAAGTAGATAAACATGAGCTGAAGCATCAAAGGGGTTCCGCGCATAATGGAAATATATACGCGAAATATTGCCGAAACCACTTTGACTTTACACATGCGCCCCAAAGCAATAATCACGCCTAACGGAAGCGCCCCTACTAACGTGAAGAAAAAGATTTGCAGGGTGACAAGAAATCCTTGCCCCAGCATGCCAAGCATTGTAGAAAAATCCATACGCTACATCCTTATTTACTGCCTCAATAATGAATGCGGGCAGGTTCTTCCCCTGCCCGCATTTGTTTCGGAGATCACGTCTACCTTAAAAGGAATTTGCTGATCTTATTTCAAAAGCCAATTGTCCATAGACAAACCGTATTTTTCAGCGATCTTTGCAACGGTTCCGTCGTTGTACATTTCCTTTAAGGTGCTCTCAATCTTTTGAGCCTGTTCGGTGTTGCCCTTCTTGAAGCCAACTGCATAGCTTTCGGTGCTCAAGTGCTCATTCAAGATGGTATATCCCGATTTGCTGTTAACGTGAGTTTGAGCAACTGGCAAGTCCATAGCGATTGCATCAACGGCGCCACTTTCAAGTTGCATGAATGCTGAATTGTATTCACCAATGGTTTCAAGGCTGGCAAAGGTTGCAGCAAGCGATGCTTTTTCTCCCCCGTTAGAGAGCAAGTTATAAGCAGAAGAATTGGTTTGTGCTAAAACCTTCTTACCAGAAAGCCCTGATAAGGTATTGATTCCAGAGTCACTGCGAACTACCACAACCTGAGTATTTGAATAATAGGGAGAAGTGAAGGTGTATTGATCTTCACGGCCTTCCATGGTGAAACCGTTCCAAATACAGGTGATGCTACCGGATTCAATTTGAGCATCCTTGGTATCCCAATCAATAGCATTAAGTTCAAGATTCCAACCAAGACGATTGCATGCTTCAGTTGCAAGATCGATATCAAAGCCCGTTGGATTTCCGTTGTCATCAAGATAACCAAATGGCTTAAAGGTGTTGTCATATCCAAGAATAAATTTGTCGGAGTCAGAACTCTTGTTGTCGCTCGAACAACCAACAAGAACCAAGGATAAGGACGCAACACAAGCGATGCAAAGCACCGTGCAAGCTAACGTCAAAAGTTTCTTTTTCATAAATGCCCTTCTTTCCTGCAACAAAACGATGGCTTTATTAAAGTAAAGTACTAAAGCAGGGAGTATACCACAGGGTCTTGCTTCTCGGTATCCCGAACTACCATAAGGCCACTGAACTTGGGCGGAAGGTAATCAGATCTACTTCCAACTTAAGAAGAGAGCTTTGGCGGGGCGCCCTGATAAAGAGCTTGAGAATGTGCTCTAGCAAAGAACTTTAATGGCGCACCGCAAGGAAAAACTTCGCTTTATTATGCTGTAGTAAAACACAAAAAAGGTGTTGCGCTAAAGAAATCGCTCGGTACAATTACACTATGTTTAACGCATTTGAGGGGAACTAGCACATTTAGCGCACGTATCTTACCCGCACCATTTTCCAATTTCGTAATCACATGAGAGGGGTTTTCAATGTCTTTGCCTGTAACCATCCGTCTTGCAACAAAAGAAGACGCAAGCGCAATAGTTGCCATATATGCGCCTTACGTTTTGGAAACCTCTATCACCTTTGAGGTTGAGGTACCCGAAGTTGAAGAATTCGAACGTCGTATTTCTTCAACCCTTGAAAACTATCCTTATTTGGTAGCAGAGCTGGATGGATCGGTCGTAGGATTTGCTTATGCAAACTCTTTCCGTCCGCGCGTTGCCTACAATCGCTCGGTAGAAACTTCAATTTATGTCCAAAGAGATTTAAAGCGAGGCGGAATTGGCGGAAAACTCTATCGCACCCTTCAAAAGCTTCTTGCCTTGCAAAACGTTTACAACCTCAATGCTTGTATTGCTCATTTGGATCCACCTAATGAATATGTTCCGGCAACGAGTCGCGCGTTTCACGAAAAGATTGGCTTTAAGCAGGTTGCGCTTTTCACCAAATGCGCGCGCAAGTTTGATCAATGGATTGACATGATTTGGATGGAGTGGATCCCGCAGGAGCATCCTGATGACCCCAAGAAGTTTATTCCGTTTCCTCAGGTTGACCCGCGTCTTGTTCAAGAGGCTCTTGATAGGGCGAATGCGGATAGCTAGTTTCTCGTTTCGCCTTTGTGGGTCAGTTTCAAATCGCACGAACGCAGATAGCTCGGTAAGCTTTGCCGGTCTTAACTTGGTGCCTTAATTTGATATGTGGCGGGCAAGATTGAAATTCTTGCTAGGGCGACTAGCCCCGCACCTATTTTGAGCGAACCCACAAGACGGCCGACATAAGCATCAAGAAGGC
>CAVABR010000017.1:0-52548 GCA_963586955.1 bacterium | reverse complement strand
GCAGGGGACTCTTAATCCCAAGGTCCGGGGTTCGAGTCCCCGACGGTCCACCATGTTTGTTCAAGGTTTCAGCAATGAGGCCTTTTCTTTTTGGTAGGAGTTGTATGGCTCGAACCCATTAGGGTGGAATTCCGTTAAAAAAAGCGTCCTGTGGACGGTTTTTAGGAATTCGCCCGAAGCGCGTAAGCGCGAGGGGTTGAGCGCGAGCTTTAAGCGAAGCGCGGGAGTCCCCGACGGTCCACCATGATTGTTCAAGGTTTCAGCAATGGAGCCTTTTCTTTTTGGTAGGAGTTGTATGACTCGAACCCATTAGGGTTACTTAAGGCAAATCAGAAGAGGTTAAGACGAGAAGCACTCAGCGTTTTCAAACTTATCTATGATCGCTTCGCTCGCTGTATAGGTCTCAGGCTTCAATCGCTTTCGACCCACACACCGAGCGAAGCGATCCGTAAAAAACTGAACGATGCAGTGCGACGCATAATGAGCTTGCGCATGCGCAAGCGAATGGTAGGAGCACGGGTGACTTCGAGCTTAATCTCTTCTGATTTGCCCCGAGCGTAAGAGATCCCGAATTTTGTTAGTTTATAAATGGTTGTTGTATGTTAAATAATTGCTTGAGGGCTTAATGTTTCTGCGCATGCGCAAGCGAATGGTAGGAGCACGGGTGACTTCGAGCTTGATCTCTTCTGATTTGTCCTGAGCGTAAGAGGTTCAGCATTTTGTTGGCTCATCGTCAAATTCGGAAAAAGTGCTCTAGCGCATTTTTCTATTATTTTTTGTATTGAAAATAATTAGTTGTGCAAATCATTTGCTTATTTCGTTTCATCCATAATCTATTTGTTTTAATAGAAACGAGAAAAGTATTTGAGTATTTGCGGGGGTGGCATGTGTGGCAACGTTTGAATTAGTACTGTTATTAGCTATCGCGGTGTTGATATCTTCAATCGTTGATCAGTTTGTTCCTAAAGTCTCTCTTCCGCTCATCCAAATTGGCCTTGGTGTTGTAATTGCATTATTGGCAATTTCTCCTATTACTATCGATATTGAACCAGATCTATTTTTGGTTTTGTTTATTGCCCCGCTTTTGTTTAATGATGCCCTGGAATGTAACAAGAAAACTCTGTGGCAAAACAAAGGCACCATTATGTCATTTGCAATTGGCTTGGTAATTATGATTACCCTTTGTGTAGGCTTTGCGGTCAATGCACTCATTCCTTCTATACCTCTTGCGGCCGCCTTTGCTCTTGGCGCGGCGTTAGGCCCTACTGATGCTGTTGCAGTGCAAGCTCTTAAGAAGGAAGCCGAACCTAACAGACGAGAAGAGGCAATTCTCCAAGGCGAATCGTTGGTAAATGACGCCTCAGGTGTTGTCTCGTTTCAGTTTGCAATTGCAGCCGCAGTCACCGGTGCTTTTTCGCTGGTGGAAGCTACCTCATCGTTGGTATTTACTTTTATTGGTGGCATTATTCTTGGTATTATCCTTGCGGAATTGTTTCTCTTTATTGTTGCTAAAATCAGAGACTTCGGCCTTGAAAATACAACGTTTCATGTTCTGTTTGAAGTTTCCATGCCCTTCGTTGTCTTCTTAATTGCGGAACTCGTTGGCGTGAGTGGAATCTTGGCAGTTGTTGCCTGTGGTATTGTTTGGTCACTCAAAAATGATAAGAAAATCTCTCCGTATCGCTCTCGTTTAAATATTGCGCTTTCAAGCGTTTGGAAGGTATTGAGTTTCGTACTTAATGGCATTGTTTTTATTCTTTTGGGAATGCAACTTCCTATGGCAATGCAATCAACCTGGGATGATATCTATATCAATAACTTTGCCGTACTTGGGTTTGTCGGGGCGATTACTGTTCTTATTGTCGCTTTGCGTTTTGTTTGGGCTCTTGGCATGACGTGTCTTGCTAAAAATCCTGAAACGGGCAAGCGGGATAAATTAACAAAAAATACGATACGTAACGCCCTTATTACCACTGTTGGTGGGCCAAAGGGCGCAATCACTCTTTCTATCATCTTTTCAATTCCGTTCTTCTTGTCTGATGGATCGGCTTTTCCCCAACGCAATCTCATAATTTTCCTTGCATCAGGGGTAATTCTCTGCACGCTTTTGTTGGCAAACTTCCTTTTGCCTATTCTTGCGCCCAAGGAAGATGATGAAGAAACAAAAACAAAAAGCTTGCAACTTACTAAAATTGAGATTTTGCGCGTGGTAATAGAGCGTCTTATCTCAGATTCAGGTGATGAAATAGACCGTGAAACTAATGATGTGGTGAAATCCTACAATATGCGCATCGCATCAATTCGTGATGCGAGCGATATAGAACCACCTTCAACGGTGAATTTGAGAATTCAAGTCATTGATTATCAGATAGACAAATTGATGGAAGATTCAAAAGAAAAACGCGTTGATTACTATCTTTGCTTTAACTATATGAGACGCCTCATGCAACAAAAGTATCTTCTTGCACGTGAGAAGGAATCTTTGTGGTCAGTTCAAAGATTTATCGGAAGGCTTCGCGTTCTTTTTCAGGCAATGAAGAAGTCCATTGAAAATTCTTTTAATACCAATACTCACTATACTGACGAAGAGATTCGTAAGATTCGCGTCAAAGGAGAAGAATATGCTCTTGAGTATCTGTCTTCTTTGGTAAATGACGCGCGCTATCCAAGTGAAGTAGTTGCAAAACTTATCATTTCTCATGAAACCGTTTTGGCAATTATTCAATCGCCCATCGATGAAATTGACACTCCTGATGTATTGGGCGAAAAGAGTCGTTTAAGAGATATTCAGCGCAAAGGCTTACAGTACGAAATTGAAGAGATTCAAGATTACTATGCTACAGGGCGTTTGACTCGTGCTCAGGCTAAGGAAATGCGTGACAACGTAAGCTTGATGCTTATTGACGTTGAGGATCACGTATAAGCGCATCGCATGGCTTGCCTTGATGAAATAAAAAACCAACTGGCCTCTGTTCCGACGCTTCCTGGTGTGTATTTATGGAAGAACAAAGAGGGCGAAGTGATCTATGTTGGAAAGGCAAAGCAGTTGCGCGCCCGGATGAGACAGTATGTCAATTATCAGGATAGTCGCATCAAGATTCCTTTGCTCGTTTCCCAAATTGATTCGTTTGAATATGTTGTAACAGAAAATGAACACGAGAGTCTTGTTTTAGAAAAGAACCTCATCAAGCAATATTCGCCTTACTTTAATGCTGACTTTAAAGATGATAAAAGCTATCCCTTTATTGCTCTGACAAAAGGCGATGTGTTTCCTGCCATCAAATATACGCGTGAGGCTCATAAACCCACAACACGCTATTTTGGTCCTTATACTGATAGCAGGGCAGCAAGAAAACTTATTGACATTGTGCGCAAATTAATTCCTTTCTGTACGCATACCTGCGCAGAGTGGCGCCGGCTGAATCGCGTGCTTGAGACAAAAAAGTTCGAAGAGCTAACTTTTGATGGTCGCCCTTGTTTTGATTGCCATATTGGGCTAGGGCCAGGGGCGTGTTGTGGCCAAATCACCCCCGAACAATATCATGAGCTCGTCAAAAAAATGGAACGCTTTCTTAGGGGCGAGCGCAAAGAATTCATCAATGAGCTTCATGAAGAAATGCTCGAGGCTTCACAGGCGCTTGATTTCGAAAAAGCAGCACGCATCAAGAAAAATATTGAAACCATTAAATCGCTCAACGATAAACAGCATGCCGTTTCTGAACATAGGCTCAATGCGGACGTTATAGGTGTGTATCGCGAAGAAACTATTGCGGGAATTACGGTTTTGGTTGTTCGTGAAGGTAGTGTTATCAATAGTAATGAATTTATTTTCAATAAGGGCAATGATATTGCCTTGGATGAGCTGTTGCATACCTTTATTCTTCGTTATTACGATTCAACTTCTTCTATTCCTCATGAAGTTTTAATGGCTGAACTCCCCGAAGACTACGAATTGCTCCAAGATTGGCTTACCGAAAAACTTGAAAGCAGTCACGGCGCAAAGGTGACCTGTAGTGTGCCACAAAGAGGAGAGAAGCACGCATTGCTTTCTTTGGCAGAAAAAAACGCTCGCCATGCTCTTTTGCGCTACAAAACAAAGAGTAGCTATGATGACAAGCGCATCAATTCAGCACTTTTGCAATTGGAGAGCGCTTTAGCTCTTGATCACGTTCCCTATAGGATTGAGTGCTTCGATATTTCCACTATTCACGGAAAGCATTCCGTTGCTTCAATGATCGTTTTTACTAATGGTAAACCTGACAAAAGCCAGTATCGCCGTTTCAAAATTCGCCTTCAGACCGAAGAAGCAAATGACTTTGCCATGATGAGTGAAGTGTTTGAACGGCGCTATAACGCTAAGAAAATGGCCGATGAAAAGTTTGCTCAAAAACCTGATCTCATCATTGTTGACGGTGGTAAACCGCAACTTAACGCAGCGCTCAAACAGTTAGAAGAATTAGGAGCTTCAGACATTCCCGTTTGCGGTCTGGCAAAGAGAGACGAAGAACTTTTTGTTCCTTGGCAAGAATATGGACCGGTGGTTTTACCCAGTGGATCTGCAAGTTTGTATCTTGTTAAGCAGGTTCGTGACGAAGCTCATAGGTTTGCTATTACGTACCACCGTGAGCTTAGGCGAAAGGCTATGACTACCAGTATTTTGGATGAGGTGGTAGGTCTTGGTCCTAAACGCAAGAAAAAGCTCCTTAAAGAAGCCGGAAATTTCACGCGTCTTAAATCTATGTCTTTAGCAGAGATAAAAGCTTTAGGAGTTTTACCTGATGTTGTTGCAGAGGATTTATTTGAACTGTTGAGGCACTATAATGAAGAAACTGATAAATCTAGCGAAGGAATAGAGAGTCATGAGTAATTCCAATCCTGAAGAAAAGGTGGCCACAGATTCGGCTGAGAATTCTACTAATTCTGGCCCTGACGTGGTAATTATTACGGGCATGAGCGGTGCTGGCAGAACTGAAGCAATGCATACGTTTGAAGACTTGGGCTACTTCTGCATTGATAATCTTCCTCCTTCTTTGATTATGAATATGGTGGGTCTTGCAAGTCTGCCGGGACAAAATGATATTTTCCGTAAGCTTGCTATTGTTTGCGATGCTCGCAATAGGGAGTATTTCAAGCAACTCTTGGCGGAATTGCGCAATCTGAAAACCGCTGGTGTTACCTACAAGATTATCTTTTTGGATGCTTGTGATGAATCACTGATTGCGCGCTACAAGGCATCAAGAAGAAGACATCCGCTTTGCGTGAATAATTCTTTCACTATCGCTCAAGCTATTCAGCATGAGCGTACCTTGACTCAAGAGCTGAAAGAAATTGCAGATTCTTATATTGACACTACGTATCTCAGTACGCGAAAGTTGCGCGAAGAGCTTCGCTTGATGTATTCCAAAGAAACCGACAAAGAAGGAATGAACGTTGTTGTTTATTCGTTTGGATTTAAGCATGGCGCGCCAACTGATGCCGACATCGTCATAGACGTTCGCTTCCTTCCTAATCCTTTTTATATTCCTGAACTCAGAGGCTTAACCGGTCTTGACAAGCCCGTTCGAGACTACGTATTAAATAACGAAGAAACCAAGAAGTTTCTTGAGGCATGGGAAAATCTTTTAGCCTGTGTTATGCCTGGCTATGTGGCGGAGGGAAAACAACATCTTGCGATAGGTGTTGGTTGCACGGGAGGACAGCATCGTAGTGTTGCTTTGGCTGAAAAAACAGCCGAATTATTATCTAAACAAGAGTACAACGTGTCTGTTTCGCATAGAGATATTGCTCTAGCCGATACGTCTAAGGTGGCAACGAAATGAGCCATACTCCCTTTACGCATGACCCCGCCCTTACTGAACGCTTCCAGGCGGTAAACGTTGATTTAACTCGTGACCACATTGATTACACTTCGCTTAAAGCGGTAGTTATAGGTGGGGGAACGGGAGCTCCCGTTTCAATCAGAACGCTCCTTAAGATGGGTGTTCAAACTTCCGCGGTTGTAGCTATGGCTGACGATGGTGGTTCAACAGGCATTTTAAGAGAAGAGGCTCACGTTACCCCTCCGGGGGACATCAGAAAATGTCTTGCTGCTTTTGCTAAGGATCCTAATGATCCGCTCACTAAAGCCTTCAAGTATCGTTTTGAATTTGCACGCAATCATACCTTAGGCAATTTGATGCTTTCCGCACTTGAAAATGCTACCGGATCTTTTCCTGAAGCTATCAAGATATGCGGACAACTCCTTGATGCGCAAGGCTTTGTTTATCCTTCTACCCTTAACAACATTACGCTCTGCGCTCGAACTAAAGATGGCGTATTGTTGAAGGGTCAGGCCAATGCGTGCAAGTCTCCAACCGCGCTTGATTCGGTTTGGCTTGAATCTCCTGAACAATGCATGCCCTACATGGAAGCAATTCGTGCAATCCGTGAAGCTGATCTTATAGTTTTAGGTCCTGGTTCGCTTTTTACTTCTATTATTCCTAATCTTTTGGTTCCGGGAATTGTGGATGCAATTGAGCAATCAAAAGGCAGGACGCTCTTTGTCTGTAGCCTTGCTGATCAGCAGGGAGAAACGTGGGGCTTGAGCGCGCTTGAGCACGTGCAAGCACTTCTAAATCACGGAATGAGGGGAATATTGGACTATGTCCTTATTCATACTGTTTCTAAACCGCGATCTTTCCGTTTTGCCACTGGTTCTTTTGAAGCCGTAGCAGGAGAAGCTGCGCTTAATACCCGTTACTCTGAAGAGCGCCAGGGGGTTCCTTTGCACTCTAAAATCCAAAGCGTAAAAATCTCTCAAGAGGATATCGCTCAAATGCAACAACAGGGCATGGTTGTCTTGTTGCGTAATATGGTTGATCCTTTGCGTCCTACTTGGCATGATCCTGAAGCACTTGCGCAAGCCTTTTCGGGGGTGTTTAAGCTTTGTCTTTCACGGCCGAGGTAAAAGAAGAGCTATCCCGCGTAGAACCGGTTTGTTCGCACTGCATCAGTGCAACACTTGCTGCTTTAATTCGAATTGAAGGAACCCTTTTGCTCAGTGGCATGGGGCGCTATCGCCTTGAGATTGCTACCGATACACCGGTCGTAGCGCGGTTTGTCATTAAGGCTCTTCATGATATTTTTGGGTTAAAGACGGATTTGACCATGAGAAGAAGCGTGCTTCATAAAACCCCCAATTGGTTAATCGAAGTGCAGAATCAAAAGGGGCTCAATACCGCTCTTCGCATTTTGGGTGTGCTTGATAAGGAAGGTCATTTAGAGCGCGGTATCAGCAAAGATCTGGTAAAGAAGCGTTGTTGTTCGGCTGCATATCTAAGAGGCGTTTTTTTGGGAAGTGGCTTTATCGCAAACCCTAAAGGTGACTTCCATTTTGAGATCACGGTTGAAACGCAAACTATGGCTAATGACATCATCGAGCTCATGTCAGCTTCGGGAATTTCGGCAAAAATTACCGAAAGAAGAAATTCATATACCATTTATCTAAAAAGTGGATCTGCGATTTCGTCGTTTTTGGCCTTAGTTGGCGCCCATCAATGTGCGCTCAAGATGGAAAACGAACGTGTTTTGAAAAGCGTAAGAAATGACGTCAATAGAAGAGTAAATGCCGAAATTGCCAATCAGGCAAAAACCGCACAGGCTTCCATTGAACAGATCCAAACCATTCGTCATGTACTTGAGCATCATGATATAAAAACCCTACCAAAGGCTTTGCAAGACTATATTCGCTTGCGCGTTAGTTATCCTGATGCTTCGCTTAAGGAATTGGGCGAAATGGCAAATCCGCCGTTGTCCAAATCTGCTATTTATCATCGCGTTCGCAGGTTAGAACAGATGGAAAAAGATCTTTCTTACCCAAAGAGGGCAAAGTAAGATTTATAGAAGTGGTATCATAGTATTAGGTTTGAACGTGTGCGCTGTTTGCACACTTCATTTATAAAAATGAACGAAAGGGGAAGTGTATGGCAACCAAGGTTGGCATCAATGGCTTTGGTCGTATTGGACGACTTGTTTTTCGTGCAATGGAAAAAGATCCTGATTTAGAGGTTGTGGCCATTAATGATCCAGGCAACATCACTGCCTTGGCTCACTTGCTTAAATACGATTCCATTCACGGCCGTGTATATGATTCGGTAGAAGTTGACGGAGATTATATTGTTGTTGACGGACGCAAAGTTCGTGTCTTCGGTGAACGTGAACCTAAGAATATTCCTTGGGGCGAATTGGGCGTAGATATTGTTGTTGAATCTACCGGCTTCTTTACTGATGCAAATGCTGCACATGCTCATATTGATGCTGGTGCAAAGAAAGTTATCATTTCTGCACCTGCTAAAAATGAAGACATCACCATTGTTATGGGTGTAAATGATGATCAGTATGATCCTGCAAAACATCATGTAGTTTCTAATGCTTCATGTACTACCAACTGTCTTGCACCTTTTGCTAAGGTTTTGCTTGATACCTTTGGCATCAAGCGTGGTTTCATGAATACTATCCATGCTTATACCAATGACCAAAAGATTCTTGATTTGCCTCATAAAGACTTGCGTCGCGCTCGCGCTGCAGCGTTGTCTATGATTCCAACTACCACCGGTGCTGCTCGTGCAGTTGCTTTGGTTTTGCCTCAGCTTAAAGGCAAGCTTGATGGTTTTGCAACGCGCGTTCCAACCCCTGATGGATCCATGGTTGATCTTACGGTTGAGTTGGAAAAATCAGTAACTGTTGAAGAGGTCAACGCTGCTATCAAGGCAGCTGCTGAAGGTCCTCTTGAGGGTATCCTTGGCTACGTTGAAGATCCTATTGTCTCTTCTGACATTGTTGGTGACAGCCACTCATCATTGTTTGATAGCAAACTCACCATGGTTTTGGGTGGAGAAGGCAACTTCGTCAAGTGCGTATCTTGGTACGATAACGAATGGGGTTATTCAAACCGCGTAAAGGATCTCGCTAAGATTTTGCTTTAGTTATGAGCACAAAGGCGATTCGTTTTGTTAACAGCTATAAAAAGGAGAATCTCAAATTGGGATCTCCTTTTTTTCTATAGAAAGGTTGTACGGTGAGTTCAATTAAAACTTACACTGAGGCAGACGTTAGTGGAAAGCGCGTTTTAGTTCGCGTTGATTTTAATGTGCCTCTAAAAGATGGCAAGGTCAGCGATGATACGCGCATCAAGGCAGCGCTACCTACCATTTCTTATTTGCTTGATCATAATGCCAAAGTGATTCTTTGTAGTCACTTGGGACGTCCAGAAGGAAAGGGCTATGAGGAAGAGTTTTCCTTAAAGCCTGTTGCAGCATATCTTGCAACGTTGGTTGATGCACCTGTTTCATTTTCTCCTGATACTATTGGTGAAACTGCTCATAAGGCAGTTGAGTCTCTCAAAGAAGGAGAAATTCTTCTTCTAGAGAATTTGCGTTTTGACAAGCGTGAAAAGAAGAATGATTCTGAATTTGCTCAAGAACTTGCATCTTTGGCTGACCTCTACATCAATGATGCATTTGGCGCAGCACATCGCGCTCATGCCTCAACGGCGGGCGTTGCAAGTTATTTGCCTGCTTATGCTGGCGCTTTGATGACCAAAGAAGTAAGCACGCTCACTTCCATGCTTGATGATCCTAAGCGTCCCTTTGTTGCTATCTTGGGTGGCTCTAAGGTTTCAGACAAGGTCAAGGTAATTGATGCGCTTATTGATAAGTGCGATACGCTTATCATTGGCGGAGGCATGTGCTTTACTTTCTTGGTAGCTCAAGGGTATCAGGTGGGTACTTCATTGATGGAAGAGGAATGGGTAGAACGCGCAGCTCAGATGCTTGATAAAGCTGAGAAAAAAGGCGTTTCCATGCTTTTGCCTTCTGATGTAGTATGCGCTGATGCGTTCGCAAACGATGCAAAAACCGTTACTTGTGCGGTCTCTGAGATTCCAAACGACATGATGGGTCTTGATATCGGACCTAATACTACTGAATTTTATGCCCATGCAATTTCGGGTGCTAAAACCGTATTCTGGAATGGTCCTATGGGTGTTTTTGAGATGTCTTCTTTCGAAGCAGGCACTAAGGGGGTAGCACAAGCAGTTGCCGATAACCGCGAGGCTGACACCATCATTGGTGGTGGCGATAGCGTTGCTGCAGTTAACAAATTTAATCTTGGTGAAAAGATGACCTTTATATCCACGGGTGGTGGCGCCTCAATGGAGCTTGTCCAAGGAGAAGCACTTCCTGGTGTTGAGGCACTTAAATAGGAGGAACCTATGCGTACTTACATGATGGCTGGAAATTGGAAGATGAATAAGACGCTTCCTGAAGCAGTCGCTTTATCTCAACAACTTTGCAATTTATACAATCGTAACTGGGACGGTGTTGATATTGTTCTCTGTCCTCCTTCGGTTGATCTAAAGGCGGTATATACCGTTCTTGATTTTGATAAGACGGAAATTTCTTTGGGCGCACAGAATGTTCATTGGGAAGAATCTGGTGCGTTTACCGGTGAGATTTCCATTCCTATGATCAAAGAAGTTGGTTGCGAATATTGCATCGTTGGTCATTCTGAGCGTAGAGAAATGTTTGCGGAGACTGATGAAGGCGTTAATCGCAAAGTAAAGGCTTTGATTGCAGGCTCTTTAACCCCAATTATTTGTGTTGGCGAATCGCTCCATCTGCGCGATAGTGGCGAATATCTTGATTTTGTTTGCGCACAGGTTAAAGCAGCGCTTGCTGGCCTTGATGAGCTGGAAATGAAGAGCGTTGTTTTTGCTTACGAACCCATTTGGGCAATTGGCACTGGTCGCACTGCTACTCCTGAGCAGGCTCAAGAAGTTTGCGAATCAATCCGAGGCGTCATAGCTGAAATGTTCAATCAAGAAATTGCCGATTCAGTGCGTGTTCTCTATGGAGGCTCAATGAATCCCGGAAATGTTGATTCGCTTTTGGCTCAAAAAGACATCGATGGGGGACTTATTGGAGGCGCCGCGCTTAAGGCGGACACGTTCAAGCAACTTATTGAAGCAGCCCATATCGCACAAGCTCAGCAGAACTAGAGAGGTAATGCATGAGTATTTCAAAGTCAGGTTTAACACTTCCCGTTGCCTTGATAATCATGGACGGTTTTGGTCTTGCTCAATCAGGAGCTGGTAATGCAATTGATTTAGCAAATACCCCTCATCTGGATAAGATTTTTTCAACCTGTTCAAAGACAACCCTTGACGCTTCTGGAAATCCGGTAGGGCTACCTGCTGGGCAGATGGGAAACTCAGAAGTAGGGCATCTCAATATCGGGGCAGGTCGAACGGTTTATCAAGAGTTAACGCGTATTGATAAAGCTTGCGAAGATAAGTCAATCTATCAAAACGAAGTATTGGTAGATACGTTTAATTATGTTTGCCAACATAGCTCAACTCTTCATCTGATGGGCCTGCTTAGTGATGGTGGTGTGCACTCAAGCAATCAGCATCTCTATTCGCTACTTGATATGGCTTGCGAGCTTGGGGTGCCTAATATTCGCATCCATTGTTTTATGGATGGACGCGATGTTCCACCTCGAAGCGGAAAGAAGTATCTTGCGGAGCTTGAGCAGAAAATTTCGCAATTGCCACAATCAAGCAAGGTGGCAATTGGCGTAGTCTCAGGACGTTATTATGCGATGGATCGCGATAATCGCTGGGAGCGCATTCAGAGGGCATGGGAGGCAATCTGGAATGCCGAAGGTCAATCTAGTCTTTCTATCCAGGATATGATGAGCGATTCCTATGATCGTGACGTAACGGATGAATTTGTTGAGCCTGTTTGTTTTTCCTACGATGGGGTAGGGCAACACGATGCATTCGTCTTCTTTAACTTCCGTCCTGATAGAGCGCGTGAAATTTCTCGTGCAATTTGTGACGAAGCGTTTGATAAATTCGATCGCAAGAATTGGTTCAAGTCCCGGTTTGTATGTTTGACGGAATATGACCCAACCATTCCTGCAGATATTGCATTTCCTAAGGAATGCCCTGATAACGTTTTGGCTGATGTTTTATCTGAAGCGGGTTTGGTTCAGTATCACATTGCAGAGACGGAAAAATATGCTCATGTAACGTTTTTCCTTAACGGTGGCGTTGAAGAACCAAAGAAAAATGAAAAACGGGTACTCATTCCTTCTCCTAAGGTTGCAACGTATGACCTTCAGCCTGAAATGAGTGAGCCAGAGGTTGCGCAAACGCTTCATGATGCCATTATTGCTGATGAAGCCGATGTATATATCGTAAACTTCGCAAACTGCGACATGGTAGGGCATACGGGTGTTATTGATGCTGCAAAGTCCGCAGTAGAAGCAGTTGACGAAGGTGTGGCTCAAGTTTTATCTGCTCTCAAGGAAAAGAAGGGGGTAGCGCTTCTTACGGCTGACCATGGCAATGCGGATTGCATGATTGCTGAAGATGGGTCTCCGTTTACTGCGCATACTACCGCTCCAGTTCCTTTGGTGCTTATTAACTATTCTGATAAAAGCTTTTCGTTGCAAGACGTTCATGGTTCGTTATCGAATATTTCGCCAACGCTTTTAGAGATAATTGGCTTGCCGGTACCTGCAGAAATGACTGCACAATCTCTTCTTGTCAAGAGCTAAAAGTTTTGGCATAATCAAATATTTGTATGGCAATAATTTATGTTAGGAAGAAACTTTGTCTGTATTAGCTATCATATTCAGTATCTTGTTGGTAATTTCGGGTATTGGTCTTGTTATCTTTATCCTTATGCATTCCGGTAAAGGCACCGGTGTTTCAGATATGATTGCTAGTTCAATGTATAACAATCAGCAGGGCATGAGCATTGTTGAAAAGAACTTAACGCGCATCACCATTATTCTTGCTGCGGTATTTCTAATCTCTTTGATTATTCTGATGATTGTTTATCCACAGGGCACTATTTCTGCTTCTTAATTTCTTATTGACGAAGACGTCAAATTTGGTAAACTAATCAACCGCTGAAGGTTTCTTCGGTTTATTAGGGCGGTTAGCTCAGCGGGAGAGCACTACCTCGACACGGTAGGGGTCACTGGTTCGATCCCAGTACCGCCCACCATATGTTTCAGACCAGAATCGGTGGTGATTCTGGTCTTTTTTATTGCTGGGTCTAAGTTTCTGTTTGTTCTAAAGGATTACTCGCTATGAATATTGATATTTCCTTACAACAGCTTCGCTTTATTATTGAAGTAGTTGAATGTGGATCAATAAATGCCGCCAGTCAGAATCTTTATATTTCGCAGCCGACGCTTTCTTCTTCAATTAAAGATGTAGAAAAGGAACTGGGGTTTGAAATTTTTAATCGCACTAATCGCGGTATTACGCTTACCAGTTCAGGGACAGAATTTGTTGGCTATGCGCGACAAATCTTAGAGCAGGTAAAGCTTCTTGAAGCGCGCTACTCCAATGAGTTTCATATCCAGGCAGGAAAGCTATCCATTTCCTCTCAGCATTATGCATTTAGTGTTAAAGCGTTTGTGGAATTAGCTGAAGAATGCGAAGAAGATGAATACGAATTTGCCCTGCGTGAAACAAGAACGAACGAAATTATTGAAGATGTTAAAAGTTATCGAAGCGAAATTGGTATTCTGTATTTAAGCAATTTTAACCGTAAGGTTTTAAGCAAAATTTTCAGCGACGCTGATTTAGCATTCGTACCTCTTTTTGAAGCTAAGCCTCACGTTTTTGTTGGATCGCATCATCCTCTCAGCGCTTATGAAAAGGTAACTCCTCAAGATTTAGAAGATTTTCCGCGCTATTCATTTGAGCAGGGGAGCAACAATTCCTTTTTCTATTCCGAAGAGCCTCTTTCGCATTTGCCTCATCGACAAGAGATTACCTATTCAGACCGAGGCACGCTTACCAATCTTCTCAATAATCACAACGGCTTTACTATTTCTACGGGAGTGCTTTCTGATGAGATGAATGAGGGGATTGTAGCCATTCCTTTGGAGGTTGATGAAACTATGACGGTAGGGTATCTTTACCATGCCCATAGGGAGTTTAGTGAGCTTGCACAGCGCTATATAAAAAAGCTCCGTGATGTTATAAGCGAAAACCCTACCGTAACCACGTATTTCGAAGCCGAAGAGTGCACCGACTAGTTGTAGCGTGTTTAGACTTCGCTACCGCCTTTAAGTCGGTGCTTGCTGTCTTTAATTCATGATGCGTTTAGTGCAAGGAAACCAATCAATGTTTTCCGTCGTCTGGTTCGATTTGTATTAAAACATCTTTTGTTTCAGGGAAATTCTTGGTGATTTTGATCTCAATTTCGTCAGAGAGTTTATGCGATTCTCGGACAGTCATTTCTGGATCAACAAGTACGTGAAGATCAACATAGACTTCACCTTTGGTTCCTCTTGAACGAATCATATGAGGCTTTTTTACCCCAGGGATACTCGCAACAATTTCCTTGATTGATTCTGATGGAATACGTATCTTATCTGAAAGTGTTTGAAATCCTGACTTGAAGACATCAATAGCTGTGGCAAGAATAGCAACTGTGACCACAAGCGCCATAATAGCGTCGGCCATAGGGAATCCCAGCTGAACAAAGATAAGGCCAATTATAACCCCTATGGAAACCAGAGCGTCAGACAGTGTATGGCGCGAGTCTGCTAGAAGGATTTCGCTCTTAAGTTTTTTACCTTGCCGTCTTTCATAAGTAGAGAGTGAAATGTTAATGGCAAGCGTGCCAATCATTACTATGAAAGACATAGGAGTTACGGTGGCACCGTATTGTTGGTTTACCAGGGAAGTAATAGCTTCTGAGCCAACCTCAAAGGCTGCAACAAGTAAGAGTACGCCAATGGCTAAACTAGAATAGGTTTCAAACTTGAAGTGGCCGTAAGGGTGGTCGTAATCGGCGGGTTTTGATGCGAGGGTTATTCCTATAATTCCTACTATATTTCCTGCAGAATCAAAAACGGAATGAATACCGTCTGCTTGCATAGAAGTAGATCCAGACATCTCGCCATAAAAATATTTAGCAAGCGCTACAAAAAGGTTCAGAAGAAGAACAGTCCAAAGAATTTTTCTGATTTGATTTGTCCTGTTTAGCTTCGCTAGTTCTTTTTTCGGCATTTTTTATCCCCTCCCAATTTAAAAATCAAACAATTCGTAGTGTAACAAAAAAAGAGCCCTAAAAGGACTCTTGTAAGATTTAACTGGTGTCGGAGGCGGGATTTGAACCCGCACACCCGTTAAGTGGGCACTAGCACCTCAAGCTAGCGTGTCTGCCGTTCCACCACTCCGACGTGTGTTTCAGCAGAAAATATATTAACAAAAGAAACGGGACTTGCAAGAACTTTTTTTAATTTTCTCGTTTTTAGTATTTTCTGTAAGGCGCGAGCTTGATTGCAAACGTAGTCTGGACACTGCAAAAGTAAACTGGACAGCCCCCAGTTTGCAAATTCAATTAATGCGTAGGGTGCGATTAGGTAGTTATGGGTGCAGTGGGGTAGATGTTGTGCAAAATTTCTTAATTAGGTTGAAATTTCTTAATTGGATTCGTGGCCTAAGTTCTTGTTTGGCTTGCTTTTCTAGCGCTCAGGTTGTATTGGCGACCGCCCTTGTTTTGTGAAATTTTGAACAGATTAAAAAAAGTTGAAGTTTCCTCTTGCGCGATTTCGTTATACCCGTATAATAAATCCTTGCGTGCGGACGTGGCTCAGCTGGTAGAGCATAACCTTGCCAAGGTTGGGGTCGCGGGTTCGAATCCCGTCGTCCGCTCCAGATTTTCCAAAAGCCGTCTTTACGGCTTTTTTTCATTCTCTTCACCTCTTCGTTTCTAAAGCGCTTTTTTATGAAACTTGTGACAATAGAGGGCTATAGGTAGAAAACGTGTGCTTCGTTTACCAATTATCTATTTTTGGAAGCTTTGTTTGTTTTGTCATGTTAGGATTAAGCCACCGTAGGGGAGTAGTTAGCTCAGTATTTGAGTGGCTACGTCAACATCATGGCAAGAGCAAGCATTAATTGTTTTTACCTGGCGTACCTTAATTAACGAGACTTATGGTGAAGGAAATCTTCACCATAAGTCTTTTTTTATACATGAAAGGACTTAAATGGATTTTTCAATCTTTGCAACACCTGAAGCTTGGATAAGTTTAATTACGCTTATGTTTTTAGAGATTGTTTTGGGCGTTGACAATTTAGTTTTTATTGCCATTACTACCAACCGACTACCGGCAGAAAAACAGCATCTTGGTCGTCGCTTGGGCTTAATGGGCGCGCTTGTGATGCGTATCTTATTCCTTTCATTCGCCTCATTCTTGGTTCATATGACCGATCCGCTCTTCACCATTCCCTTTATTCAGATTCAAGGGGAGCCGCTGGGCTTTTCAGTAAGGGATTTGATCCTGTTCTTGGGTGGTGTGTATCTTATTTATAAGGGCGTAACAGAGGTTGTATCGGTTGTTACCTTAGCTGAAGAAAAAGAAGAACAAGACGATTCTGACAAACCAAGAAAACCTATGTCTATGGTTCAAGCCGTGGCGCTCATTATGGTTATGGATATAGTATTTTCTATAGACTCGGTAATTACGGCTGTTGGTCTTGCGAACCATTTGATCATTATGATCATTGCAGTTATTGTTGCCGTGCTTTTGATGATGGTATTCATTGATACCATTTCGGACTTCATTAATGCACATACTGAGGTAAAAATCTTAGCGCTCGTCTTTATTGTAATTATTGGTGTTCTGCTTACCTTGGATGGCTTAGGAATTAATTCGGGCATTGAAATTTTGGACATGCATGCAGAAAAACTGATGGTTTATTTTGCGATGGTATTTGCGGTTATCATTCAGCTTATACAGATTAAATACAACAAGAATTTCCGCTTGTGGACCGAAGAGAAGAACAGAGAGATGATGAATGCCGAATCGTTGGCCAGCGAGCCTTCATCTAAAGATTCGCAGGAATAGGGAGCTATAGGAAAACGGGCTAACGTTTAGTTTCCTCCGTGTTGTGTTTCTCATGTCAAGGTAATTCCACGTATAGAGAAAAACGGCTTTACAGAAAAATGGCCTAAACCCCAAGTCCTATGTCTAAAATTCGGGCTTTTTAAACCAAAAAAGACTAGCTTTCTTGCTGGTCTTTTTCTTTGTCAGCAAAAAGCTTGAGGCATTCTTCGGAAACGATGAAACGAACCGCTTCAGGCAAGCATCTTGCTGTGAAGGGGGTAGAGAGCTCTGTTGCTTCGCCATCATATTCTAAGAGCATAGCCGGGTCTGCCTCGATAGTGATTTCTTTTCCGCGATAAATTTCTACCGCACCTATCTTTTTAGCTAAGTCACCGGAATGATCTACTGCTTTTGCAAAGACGGTAGGTAAGAGTTCCACGGCATTTTTTGTTTTCAAAACAACTAGATCAAGCAAACCATCTCGAGGAAGATTTTTGTCAGAAACCATCAGATCAAATTGGATCTTAGAAAAGTTGGTAAGCACCACACCAATTCCTGAGCTATTGATGGTTTTTCCATCAATAGTGATTTTAAATTCTGAAACCTGAGGGGCAGGATTTGTCAGCGCTGCCTCAAAATAAGCAATAGGTCCCAAAAAGCGTTTTTTACTGCTGGCGTTGCTCATGATTAGCTGGTCGTATCCGCATCCTGCCATCATAGTAAAGCCAACTTTTTTATTTTCACATTCAATTTCGCCTATATCAAAGAGAAGCGTATTTGCTTGATCGGCCAGCTTTGATAAAGCATGAGGCTCGCTGGGAGAAAGCAAATTCATAGCCAAAAGATTTGCCGTTCCTGCAGGGAACGGAAGAATAGGAATGTTGGTGTTGCGCAATTCGTAGCTTACGGTAGCTATGGTTCCGTCTCCGCCACATGCAACAACAAAGTCATATTCTTTGGCATCTTTTAAAAGTTCTGAGAAAGGTGTTTTGCCATTAAAAAAGCGAATAGTAACTGAGTCCCCATCTACTGAATAGGTGCGAATGAAGTCGTAGATTGCGCCTTCTCCATATCCTGAACCAAGATTATGTATGACTAAAACATTCATGTATCCCTTTCTGCTACTATGGATATTACATGATTTGTATCCTTAACACATGAAAAGTTACTAATTCTCTCTTTGAGGCGTTTAAGGAATGAATAGGATTTTGAAAGCCTTGGGTGTGCTTGATAGGAAGTTTCGATGCTTATAGACAACGATTCAAAACTTAAAGATTTTGTTGATAGGTGCTGTTCAAGTCCTTATATGGCAATTGATACTGAATTTCTTCGAGAGAAAACATATTATGCACGCCTTTGTCTTATTCAGGTTGCAATCAAAGATGAGATAGCAATCATAGATCCCTTCGCTATCAAAGATTTATCGCTTCTTAATAAAGCGCTTTCGTCTCCTGATGTTGTAAAAATCTTTCATGCTTCCTCTCAAGATATTGAGATCTTATATCACGAGACCGGCGTTGTTCCAAAGCCGGTTTTTGACACGCAGATTGCTGCATCGCTTTTAGGAAAAAGCCAACAGGCGTCATACAGTTCTTTGGTTTCTTTGTATTGTTCGGTTAATTTGCCTAAAAAAGATTCTTTTACTGATTGGTCAATTCGTCCCTTAAAGAAATCGCAAATAACCTATGCCGAAGATGACGTGGTATATCTTCCTAAGATTTACTACGACATGATGAGCGCCCTAAAGAAGAAGAACCGTCTTCAGTGGCTTGATGCTGCCTTTGAAGAAATTTCTTCTCCCGAAAAATATGAGGTCAAACCATTTGAGCGGTATAAGAAACTTCGTCGTGTTAATCAGCTTAATGCCCGACAAATGGCAGCGGCCAGAGAATTTGCGGCTTGGCGTGAACTGCGCGCTCAGAAGGTAAATATTCCAAGAAAATGGGTTGTCTCCGATGAGCAAATAGTTGAAGCATGTCGCAGAGAAGCAACTTCGATTGATGAACTTTATATGGTGCGTGGCATGCGTGAATCTTTGCAAGCAAAAGACGCAAGGGAAGTAGTTGCCTGCATAAAAAAAGGACTTTCTTGTCCAAAAGAAGACCTTCCAAGTGTTCGTGAGAAGTCTAGAAACGAGCAAAATGTAGACATCATGCTTGACTTAATGAATGCAATTGTTCATTTAAGGTCGCAAGAAAATAATATTGCCCCTCAAACGCTTGCTCCTCAGGCTGAACTTTTGAAGTTGGCTCGTGGTCATGAAAAAGAATGCGAATTGCTCAAAGGTTGGCGTTATAAAGTTATTGGAAAAGAGCTTAAAGAATTATTACAAGGAAAGTTTTCGTTACGAATTACTGACGGAAATCTGAAAATCATTCGATGAGCTTTTTTCTGACCTGATTTTTAGTATTCTATGGTTTACATTTCAGGATAAAAAGGAGTTCCAAATACTATGATGGCTTATTTTATGCTTATTGCCGTTACGTTTCTGATTGGCATTGGCGCACAAATTTACGTTAATTCGCAAATTAAAAAGTACAATCATGTTCCTAATTCTTCACGCATGACCGGAGCAGATGTTGCAAGGGGCATGCTTGCCTATTACAACGTTTCAGGTGTTCAGGTGCGTTTAGGAAGCAGGGGTCAGAACTTTTTTAATCCAAAAGATAATTCAATTACCCTTGATCCTGATTCTTACAATGGAACCTCTATTACCGCTACGGCAACTGCCTGTCATGAGGTTGGACATGCTTGTCAATATGCGCAAGGTTATGTAGCCATGAAAGTGCGCTCTGCCTTGGTTCCGGTGGTGAATTTCACTTCAAATTCGTGGATTTTCATTTTCATTATTGGCATTGCGCTCAACATTGCGGGATTAGTTAATCTTGCCATTATTTTTTATGCCTTTGCTGTTTTGTTTCAGGTGGTAACGCTTCCGGTTGAATTTAATGCCAGCAGGCGCGCCATGACCTATATGGAAACAACTGGAATTCCTGGTGGTGAACGCGCAGGAGCATGGAATGTTTTAAGAGCATGTGCACTGACGTATGTGGCCGCTGCGCTTATCTCTGTTTTGCAATTGCTTTATTTGTTAGGCTCTCGTCAGGAATAATATGGTTGAGCCAGCGCAAAAAAATGAACCACTTTCTGTCTCGGCTGCCTTGGCCGGCGCTCATTCCTATCTTCAAAAAAAGACCTTCAAGATTGTTGGCGAAGTAAGTGAGCTCAATGACAAAAAGGGGTATAAGGCTGTTTACTTTTCCATAAAAGACGAAAGTGCAACGCTTTCTTGTACGCTTTGGAAAAGCACCTATTACAAAGTGCAAAAAGCTCATCCGGGTTTTTCTTTGTCCATAGGAGAAAAAATTCAGGTTGAAGGAAAATTCGGCATTTGGGTAGAAAAAGGAAGGATGAGTTTTTATGTCACTTCCGTATCTCGTGCCGGAGATGGTGAGTTGCGTGCAAGGGTAGAGCAACTTGCCATGAAGTTGAAAGCTGAAGGACTGACCGATCCCGCTCGAAAGCTTCCGATTCCTGAATACCCCACAAGAATTGCTATTGTTACTTCGCCTCGTGGTGCTGCTATCCATGATGCGCTCCGTACGCTTCGTCGTCGTTTTCCGGTGGCGGAAGTTGTGTTTGCTGGTGTTCCGGTTGAGGGAAAGGGCAAAGATGCAGCACGCTCTGCAGCCAAGATCATAGCTGATGCGTTACTTGTTGTTGCGCAAGCAAAGCCTGATGTGATTCTTTTGCTTCGTGGCGGTGGGTCTTTTGAAGACCTCATGCCTTTCAATGATGAACATTTAGCGCGAACCATAGCTTCAATTCCCATACCAGTGGTGACCGGCATTGGCCATGAGCGGGATACCTATATCGCCGATATGGTTTCCGACAAAAGGGTTTCAACTCCTACTGCCGCAGGAGAGGCAGTCTCTCCTGACAAGAAGGAGCTTTTTTCTACGTTCTTCAATATTGAAAAGCGTATGAGTGGCTCCTTGTCTCATCGTCTTGTGCGCTCTCAGGTGTATTTGGATTCAATTGCTTCTCGTCCTTCGCTGGCTGATCCTCTTTCTCTTTTCCGCTCTGAAATGCTCAGCCTTGACCACTATGCTTCTCGACTTGAATATCGTTTGGGTGATCTGCTTGAGCCTAAAGAAAAAGAGTTTCAGCAGTTAGAAGCGCGCTTGGATAATGCTTTTAAGCAGAATTTGAACATAGACAGAAAAACACTTGAGCACCATGCACAAAGTTTGTACCGCATCGGAAAAACCTTTCCTTACCAATACGAAACTGAAATCAGCCATAAGGCGGACATTCTTTCAACCATTGGTGCTTCGTTTACCAATACTTGGGCTTCACAGATGTCTTTATTCGCATCGCGTCTTAATGACCTTTCGCCTCTTAAAACCCTCGAACGTGGCTGGTCTATTGCTTCTAATGAAAATGATGAGGTTATCAAGAGTGTCGATCAAGTAAGCGAAGGGGATAGCCTTACCATTAAAGTGCAAGATGGTGAGATACTTTGCGAAGTTAAAGAAAGCAACGAACGTAAGTTATTTGAGTTAATACCTTTGGAGGATTAAATGTCAGAAGTTGCCAACGAATCAAACAATTCTGAAATCAATCTCACGTTTAGAGAAGCCATGAAGGAGCTTAATTCTATAGTTGAACTCCTTGAGAGCAATACGCTTGAACTTGAAGAGAGTCTTGTTAAGTATGAGCGTGGTATTGCTCTTTTGCGCTATCTTCGCTCAAGCCTCAATAATGCCCAGCAAAAGGTAGAGGTTTTAATGGGTGAGCTTGACTTGAGTATGTCTGACGAAGAAGTAGATACTAATCTTTCAAAGGCTTAAAACCAGCTTTTATAAAAGCTTTTGCCCCGGAGTGCCCTTTTTTGTTGCTCGGTCTAACTTTTGTTGACTGAGTTTGTGGCTACGCTTCGCTCTAGCTAACCCCTTATAGGGTGATCTATAAGGGGATTTTTACTCAATATTGCAAGCTAATCATTCATTCGGATCTACCATTATTGATAAGAGAAAAGTCAAACGATGAGGGCAAACGTTTCACCAGTTACCGAAAATGCTTCGGTAACTCTTAAGCTTCATTTTTAAGTTTGTAAAATATATAAAAAGCCCGTTTCTCTGAAGGAGAATCAATTGAACATTCTTGTCATCAATGCCGGTTCATCATCTTTGAAATATCAACTTGTTGATATTAATACTAACAAGGTGATTGCCCGTGGTCTATGTGAAAGAGTTGGTAGTAAGGACTCTTTTCATAAGCACGGCATAGATGCTAATGAAGTTGTTCATGAGCAACCTTTGAAAGACCACGTAGAGGCTATGCGTGTTGTTCTTGATTGTCTTGTTAAAGGCCCTGAAGCGGTTGTTTCTTCTCTTTCTGAAATTAGCGCGGTAGGACATCGCATTGTTCACGGTGGTGAATATTTCAAAAAATCTGAAATGATCACCGAAGACGTCATTGAAAAAATTGACGAATTAGCCGAATTGGCTCCTTTGCACAATAAAGCTGCACTCAGTGGAATTTATGCTTGCCGAGAACTCATGCCTGACACGCCCATGGTGGCAGTGTTTGATACCGCATTTTTCCAGAGCTTGCCTCCAAAAGCATATATGTATCCAATCCCTTACGAATATTATGAGAAATACGGCATCCGCAAGTACGGCTTCCATGGCACTTCTCATCGTTATCTTTCTGAAAGAGCAGCAGCTATCCTTGATGAGCCGTTGACTGATTTGCGTTTGATAACTTGCCATTTAGGCAATGGCTGTTCTATCTCTGCTATTGACCATGGTGTTCCTATTGATACGTCCATGGGTTTTACCCCTCTTGATGGCTTAATGATGGGTACTCGTTCAGGTTCTATTGATCCTGCTATTATCACGTTCTTGATGGATCACGAAGGCTTATCTTCTGTAGAGATTAATGACATTCTCAATAAAAAATCGGGTCTGCTTGGTGTTTCTGGAATCAGTAACGATTTGCGTAGCGTTCGAGATGCCTCTAATGCAGGCAATGAACGCGCCATTCTTGCTTATGAGATGTATTCAAGCATTGTTAAGAAATACATTGGGCAATATCTTGCACTTATGGCTGGCACCGATGCTATTGTGCTTTCAGCGGGCGTTGGCGAAAACTGCCAAAAGATGCGTCGCATGATCTTTTCTGGTTGGCAGCCTATGGGCATTATTCTTGATCAGGAAAAGAATAAGCAACGTGGTTTTGAGCGTATTATTTCTCATGAGAAGTCACGCGTTCCTATTATCGTCATTCCAACAGACGAAGAATATATGATTGCTCGAGATACCTACGATATTATCAAGGCTCATTCTCAGATTGTTCCGGTAGGTCCGGTTAAGACTATCCTCTAAGCTTATTTCAATTTCCAATCTTAAAAATCCGGGTTATAGGACAAAAATCCTTGCATTAAAAAGGCCGGTCGCTCAAGCAACCGGCCTTGATTTTTGCCTGTTCTCACTAAAGAAGAATCTACATGGTTTGAGCTTGTACGCAGGTAATAGCAATAACACCAACAACATCTTCTGCGGTGCATCCACGAGACAAGTCGTTTACTGGTGCTGCCAAGCCTTGCAAGATTGGGCCGTAGGCTTTAGCTTTTCCAAGACGCTGTACCAGTTTGTAGCCAATGTTTGCAGCATCAAGGTCAGGGAAAATGAGAGTATTAGCATGACCAGCAACAGGTGAACCAGGAGCTTTTGAAGCACCCAACTCAGGAACGATAGCTGCGTCTAACTGTAATTCGCCATCGCAAACCAAGTCTGAATAGTTTTCTTTGATGTACTTCATAGTTTCTTGAACTTTTGTAGCGTCATCATTTGACGCACTGCCATGAGTTGAATGGGAAAGAAGCGCAATGCGTGGCTCTTTACCAAGAAGTCTCTTGAAAGACCCAGAAGTTAGATTTGCAATATGAGCAAGTTTTTCTGCGGTAGGCTGAACTTCCAAAGCACAGTCAGCAAAAACAAAGACGCCATCTTCGCCAAGATCACAATCTGGTACTTCCATAAGGAATAGCGAGCTTACCATAGGGGCACCAGGAGCTGTTTTGAGGATTCTTAGGGAAGGGGAGAGTATTTTTACCGTTGCATGACAAGCTCCGCCAACAAGACCATCGCAAAGGCCACTCTTAAGCATAAGAACTGCAAAATGGATAGGGTCTTTAGAAAGTTCCTGAGCTTCCTCTTCAGTCATGCCTTTATGCTTGCGAAGTTCAAAAAGCAATTGCGCAAATTCTTCGCGCTTGTCTGAAGTTAGAGGATCAATGATGGTTGCGCCATCAAGGTTATATCCCTTTGAGCGTACCTCTTCTTCTTTGCCAATGATGATAATGTTGGCAAGGTCATCTTGAATGGCAATTGAAGCTGCTTCAAGAATACGCTCATCGTTGCCTTCGGGCATAACAATTGTTTTCTTGTCTTCTTTTGCACGAGCAATAAGAGAGTCTATAAATGAACTCATGTACCTTCCTTTCAAAGGGCTTTTCTTTTGTATTATACAAGGCTCAATTCAAAATTGCTTTTGTATTGAAGTAAGAGAGAGCTTTCATAGATAAACGGGGCGAAGATAAATCTTCTTCGTTTTGACTGGCTTGATTGAGTGGTATCATTTCAACGATTAGATCTTTTCTATGTAGTGGCTGAAAGGCATCAAAATATGAAAACAATCTCATTTGCTGTTCCTTGTTTTAATTCCGAGGAATACATGGAAAAATGCGTTGATTCGCTTTTGGTTTGCGGAGACGACATAGAGATTATTCTGGTAGATGATGGCTCAACTAAAGACCGTACCGCAGAAATTGCTGATTCGCTTGCTGAAAAATATCCTTCGGTAGTAAAAGCAATACATAAAGAAAATGGCGGTCATGGTTCTGCTGTTAATACCGGCCTTGAAGCTGCGAGCGGATTGTATTTTAAAGTGGTTGATTCCGATGATTGGCTTGATGAAGAAGCCATGAAAACCATCATGGTCTACCTCAGAAGTCAGATCAAGAGTGCAGCAGAGGGAAAAGAGGCCACTGACCTGGTTATTTCTAACTATGTCTACGAGAAGGTGCACGAGGGAACGCATACCACTATGCGTTATACCAATGTTTTTCCGGTGGGAAAAGAATTCACTTGGTCTGAAATTGGACACTTCCATTCTTCGCAGTACTTATTGATGCATTCGGTTTTTTACCGCACTGATTTACTAAAAGAGATCAATCTTGAGCTTCCCGAGCACTGCTTTTATGTTGATAATATTTTTGTCTATGTTCCCCTGCCTCATGTAAAGTCAATAATCTATTTCGATGTTGATTCTTATCGTTATTATATTGGACGCGAAGATCAGTCGGTCAATGAAAAGGTTATGTTGTCGCGTATTGATCAGCAGATTCGCATAACAAAAATTATGATTGACGCGGTTGATCTTGATTCGGTTTCAGATAAAAAGCTTCGCCATTATATGCGAAACTACCTTTCAATGATGATGTGTATCTGCTCAATCTTTTTACGCATGGAGCCAACGGAAGAAAATAGAGAAAAGCGTCACGATATTTGGAATTACCTCAAGCAAAAAGACGAAACGCTTTATCGTGATTTACGCAAAACTCTTTTAAATATGGGGTCGAACTTACCCACTGAGTTTGGTAGAAAGGTTAGTCTGAGTGCCTATCATTTGGCGCAAAAAATCTTCAAGTTTAATTAGTGGTATTGTTTTGCTTAGTCAGGCATAGTTTGTAGCATGCGAATTAGAATCCGGAATAATTGTTGGTCTGGATTGCTTTTTGTATGCTTTGGGTTTGCATTTTGAATTGAACATAGCGCGGCAGTGTTTTATTAATCGCGATAATCGTCCGGATTTTTAGCGCTACTTCCGGTGGTTTCATCTTTCATTCTGAGTTCGTGGCCAAACCGAAGCATATTTTCGCCAAACTTGTTTGCTATTTCATCAGTTGTTTTCAGCAGATTTTCGCTTTCTCTTGTTTTTGTAACGAGGGGCTTTTGGGCATCGTTAGAAGGCGGAGCGTCAAAAAGGGTGGTCTGCAAGGGCTCATTGTTGAATTTGCTTACGCCAACGCCAATAAGTCGCACTAATTCTTTGCCGTCCCATATTTCGTCGAGCATTGTATAAAGCTCTGGTAGCCAGGAAAATTCGTTTGAACCAAGATCAGGTATGCTTTTTTGGCACGACTTTCGGGATAAATCTTCAAAGCGTATTTTCAAATGAAGGGTTGAAGGGCAGAGATCCTTTTTTCTGAGTCTTCTTCCTACTTTATGAGCCGTCGTTGCAATAAGTGCTTTGATTTCTTCTTTATCGTTCGTACTTTTTGCAAGGGAAATTTCGTTTGAAATAGATTTAGCGGGCTGGGCAGTATCTATCACCGGAGAATCTATGCCGATACAGCGCTCCTGCATGGCCTGTGCATTTTTACCAAAGATATTCTTCAATAACGAAAGGTCTGCGTTTGCAAGATCTCCGAGCGTATGGATGCCATATGTTTTAAGTTTTTTGTGCGCGACGGAGCCAATTCCGCTCATGGTATTTACCGGAAGAGGGAAGAGGAATGTTTTTTCTTCTCCGGGATATACTACGGTTAAGCCACGAGGTTTTTGCATATTTGAAGCTATCTTTGCCACCGATTTAGAACTACCAAGTCCAATTGAGCACGTGATTCCCAGATCAGAAACATTTTTCTGTATGCGCTTGGCAACCGTTACCGGATCTTCTTTATTGATTCTGGTGGGGGTAATATCCAAAAAAGCCTCATCTATGCTTACCTGCATGAGATGAGGGGATTCTTGGTAGAGTATTTCCATTACCTTGTTGGACATCTCGCGGTATCGATGGAAATTTCCTCTACTCCAATACGCATTGGGGCAGAGTTTTTGCGCTGTTTTGGAGGGCATTGCTGAATGAACGCCATATCGGCGTGCTTCGTATGAGGCAGTAGAAACCACGCCTCTTTTTTCTGGATCGCCTCCAACAATTACGGGCTTTCCTCTCCATTGAGGATTATCAAGCTGTTCTACGGAAGCAAAAAATGCATCCAGATCAACCAGGAGAATGGCACCGCTATTCCAAGATGGGGCTGGAGTTTCAGGTTCCTCTTGTGGGTCGTGACTATGTTTCAACTTATTTGTCATGACCCTATTTTATCCTAGTAAATAGTTGAGAATGTGTTAGGGTAATAGCCTAGCTCAAACGATGATATTGATTTAGGGAGCTTTGGTGCAAGCTTTTAACTCTTTTACAGATTTAGTTAATGGCATTTCTGCCCTCAAGCAGGAGGCTACCACTTTACCCTATGACATTCGCTCGGAAATTGATTGGATTGACTTTTCCTGTACCGCAAATCCTTTAGGTACTCCTAAGCAAATTCGCGAAGCTATAAGTAATGCTATTTCTGAGGGAGATCTATCATTTCTTCCTAATCATGACGGTTCTCATCTTTGCAGAATATTGAGCCGTTATTTTGAGATGCCTACTGAAAGCTTTTTGGCTGGTACCAGTTCTTCGGCTATGGTGTCCGCTATTGCGCAGGCATATCGCCCTTGTAATGTGGGAATCCCAACACCTGCTCCCACGCAATATTTTCTTAGCGTGGCTAATGTTGGGCATAATCCTATCAAGCTTCAAAACCCGTTTTCGCTCTCTGCGATTGACCCTCAGCTTGCCCTGTCTAAGGGCTTAACGTTTGAGGCGGCGGTTTTGGCAAGCCCCAGTTATCCTTGCGCTCGTTTGCTTAACGAATCAACGCTGAAAAAGTATCTTGATGTTTGCAATTGGGTAATTATTGATGAATCTAAAATCAACTTGACGCTTGGCGGAGAGTCATTTGTTGAGATGACGCAAAAATATGAGAACTTATTGGTTATTAGAAGTCTCTCAGAAGATTTGGGTATGCCGGGCATCCCTGTTGGCTATATCGTTGGTCATCCTTCTACTATCAAGCATATTCGCCAGTTTTCAGACGGTTCTTCCATAAGTATGTTTCATGAGATTGTGGCTAAAGAGCTTCCTTTTGTTGAGGATTATATTGAAGAGACCAACAAAATGCTTGATGCGGAAATTCCTTGGATGCAATGCATGCTCAGTTTGACGCCCGGTATAAAAGTATTTCCTTCGGAAGCTAACTTTGTTATGTGTTCGCTTGAAGAGCGCGCTTCAAGGATTTTTGGCATTTCTGATGCAGCTGATCTTATTGTTCGTCTTCAAAAAGCAGGGTTTACTGTTAAGGATTTAGCTGGAGTGCCTGGAATCGAAGGCAACAAGTATTTCCTTGTTGCCATTAGAACGCATCATGACAACGAAAAGCTTATCAACACACTGCGCGAAATTATTTCTTCAGACAACTAATGTCCTTCTTTAGATACCTATCGTCTGTTGTTTCTTTTGAAAGTTTTGTCTAAAAAGGCGATAAAAGCCCAAGGGTCTACCTAGGCTTGGCGTAAAACAGTCAAATGCAAAGAGCTGTGTAACCTTTTGATTGAGTGAAAAAGGCTAGAGTGTTTTCGGTGGCTCAGTTTTAAAGCTAAAAGAAATTTCAAAAAATTTGCTGTGAGGTTTTTTATGCTTAGGTGTTTTGCAGCCTTGGAGCTTCAGAGTAAAAAAGAGGGAGCAGGGAATAAAAATTGAGAACCTAATGTAGGTTCTCAATGTGAAAGGTTTTATTTGGTTTAGAGCCATTTTGTGAGCTACTAAAGTCTTCGTAGACATAGAAGCGCAATGTTGTGGCCGGGGCGTTTTCCTTTTACGCCTTTTTTAGCGCTGGTAGGCCATGAAGTATACTGCCAAGGTTCCTGGTCCTGAATGGGAGCCAATAACAGGGTCAATATAGTTAGTAAGAAATTCTTTTACCTTGAACTTCTCTTCAATGAGTTCACGAAGATATTGCATGTCTTCAGGGCAGTCTGCGTGGGAGAGGGCAACAACTTGGTCTTCAACGGGAGGAATGACCGATTCTTCCATATGCTTTACCAAAGCTTGAATGCTCTTCTTTCTTCCCTTTGCTTTTGCTACCGGAATGAGATGACCTTCGTCATCTACATGAAGAACTGGTTTGATCTTCAACAGGCTTCCTGCAAATGCAGCAGTTTTCGAAACGCGACCACCTTTGTAGAGATACATCAAATCATCTACGGTAAACCAATGAGCCATATGAAGTCTGTTGTCGGTGACCCATTGTGCAACCTCTTCAAGTGAGCTTCCGCTGTCTCTTTTTTGACAAGCAAGATAAACCAATAATCCTTCGCCCAAAGATGCTGCAAGGGTATCAACGGCAGTAATTGTGCGTTCAGGGTATTTCTTTTTTAGATCTTCACAGATGGTATTGATTGCCTGGAATGTTCCTGACAAACCGCTTGAAAAGCCTAAATAGAGAACATCTTTTCCTTCTTGAAGCAAGGTCTCGAACAGTTCTTGCGAATTGACAAGATTAGGCAGGGAGGTAACAATTCTTTTTCCTTCTCTCATCATGGTATAAAACTGTCCAAGATCAGTAGTTTCATTTTTGAGATAACTTTGATATTGGACATCATCAATCATAAATGTCATGGGAAGGATGTGGAGCTTAAGGTCATCAATCAAGTTTTCGGGTAAATTGCAGGTGGAGTCAGTGACAATTTCGTAAGCCATAGATCTATTCCTTAGTTTTTAATTGGTTTCTCGCTTTTCCTCTTTTATAAGAATAAATGATTTTAGGGCTGTTAGGCGAAAGATATTAGATCAATTTGGGCTTATTTGTTAATTTAGTTTCATCCATTACTATGAAGTGCCCTGTATTTAGTTATAATTTACAGGTTAATTATTCGAAAGAAAGGTCGATCGCCGTGGCAAAAGGCTATAAATCATCTATGAATTTACCGCGCACTAAATTTCCCATGCGCGCAAACTTGCCAGAAAATGAACCAAAACGTCTTGAATTTTGGAACGATATTGATATTTATCACAAGGTTCTTGAGAAGAATAAAGACAACGAGCCATTCATTTTGCACGACGGTCCTCCTTATGCAAATGGCCCTATCCATCTTGGCCATTCATTCAATAAGATCTTAAAAGACTTTGTTCTCAAAACTCATGCTCAGAGGGGAAATTTCACTCCTTATATTCCTGGTTGGGATTGCCACGGTCAGCCAATTGAGCATATGGTTGAAGTCAAGCTTGGCCCAGAGAAGATGGCAAAGATTGATCAACCTACTTTGCGTCGTCTGTGCCGTGAGTGGGCTGAAAAGTATGTTGATATTCAGCGCGAAGGCTTTAAGCGCCTTGGCGTTAATGCAGATTGGGATCATCCCTATCTCACGTTTACCCCTGATTATGAAGCGGGCAATGTTGAGATTTTCAAGAAAATGTATCTTAATGGTTCGGTTTATCGTGGCCGTAAGCCTATTCATTGGTGCAAGACTTGTCATACTGCTCTTGCTGAAGCAGAAATTGAATATGGAGATGAAGTTTCTCCTTCAATCTTTGTTAACTTCAAGCTTGATGCTGTGCCTCCCGTTTTTGAAGCAGCAGGCGTAGAGAATCCTGCCTATATCTTGATCTGGACTACTACTCCTTGGACACTTCCTGCAAACACGGCAGTTTGTTTGGCACCTCAGGCAGACTATGTCATGGTTAAGACTGATTCCTTTACTACCATCATGGCCTATGAATTGGTAGAAGAAGTTGCAAAAACTGCAGGTTGGGAATCTTATGAGATCATCTCTGATGCTCAAGGCAATATGATCACTGTTAAGGGTACGGAGCTTTGTGGCGTTACCTATACCTGCCCAATCCGACAAGACCTTAAAGGCATGGTAATTTACGGCAATCATGTCACGCTTGATTCTGGTACTGGTGCTGTTCATACCGCTCCTGGTCATGGCCAAGATGACTACTTGGTTGGTTTGGATTTTGATATTCCTATCCTTATGCCTGTTGATGACAATGGCGTGCTCACTGATGAAGCAGGTCAATTTTCAGGCCTTAACGTAGATGAAGCTAATCCAGCAATTATCTCTTGGCTAAAAGAGCAAGGCGTGCTAGTTGCTCACGTTGATATCAACCACAGCTATCCTCATTGCTGGCGTTGTCATGAACCAGTTATTTTCCGTGCGACTGACCAGTGGTTTGTTTCTATGGAGAAAAACGACCTTCGTAAAAATGCCATGAAGGCCATCAATGAAGAGGTAACCTGGATTCCTGAATGGGCTAAAAATCGCATTGGTTCAATGGTAAGCGAACGTCCTGATTGGTGTATCTCTCGCCAGCGTTCTTGGGGTGTTCCAATTCCGGTATTTCGTTGTGCAAAATGTGGCAACACTATTGCTACCGAAGAAACATTTGATGCTGTTATCAAGCTATTTAGAGAAGAAGGCTCAGACGCTTGGTTTACTAAGGATCCAAGCGAATATCTTCCTTCCGATACTTGCTGTCCTGCTTGTGGTTGCACTGAAGTAGAGCCAGAAAAAGATATCTTGGATGTTTGGTGGGAGAGTGGCGTTTCGCATACTTCCGTTTGCAAACAGCGTGCAAGTGAAGGGCTTCGTTTCCCTGCCAATATGTACCTTGAAGGATCAGACCAGCATCGTGGTTGGTTCCAGTCTTCATTGCTTACTTCAGTTGGCGCTTACGGTATTCCGCCGTATCAATCGGTAATGCATTGTGGCTTTACTGTTGACGGTGAAGGGCGCAAGATGTCCAAGTCTTTAGGTAACGGCATTGATCCTGCTGATGTTATGAAGGACTACGGCGCAGATGTATTGCGTCTTTGGGTGTCGAGCGTTGATTATTCTCAAGACGTAAGCATCTCTGATGAGATTTTAAAGCGTACCAGCGAAACATATCGTCGTCTTCGCAATACGTTCCGCTTCCTTTTAGGTGTTTTGGATGACTTCTCAGACGAAGTTGCCGTTTCTTCTTGGGATGAACTTACTGACCTTGATCAGTGGGCAATGGTTCGTCTTGCTCGTTTGCTGGAGGAAGTTAATGCCGCCTATGACGCCTATAAGTTCCATCATGTATACCGTTTGATTTATGACTACATTGTTGGTGATTTGTCTGCGGTTTATATGGATGCCTTGAAAGACAGATTGTATTCTGAGGCACCTAATTCGCCTATTCGTCGTAGCGCTCAGACGGTTTTGTTGAACGTTCTTGATGTGCTCGTTCGTATCTTGACGCCAATCATGAGCTTTACCACTGAAGAAGTTTGGCAGAACTATCCTGAAGCATTTATGTCTGGGGATTGTCACCCTGAGAGTGTTCAACTTGCTGGCTGGCCTTCTGTTGACAGCTTCTCTCCCTGCATTCCTGAAGGGGAAAGAGAAAAGATCACCGATGATTTCGTTGAAATTTTGTCTTTGCGTGATGAAGTAACTAAAGCTCTTGAAATTAAGCGTGAAGAAAAAGTTATCAACAAGAGCCAGGAAGCTATCATTTCTGTTTGTGCACCTCAGAATTTGATTGATATCTATACCACCAAAGACGCTTCTTTCTACGAAGAGCTCTTTATTGTAAGCAAGGTTACATTTGAGGCGGGCGATGAATTAGTAGTTACCATTACGCCTTCTGAAGAAGACAAATGTCCTCGTTGTTGGAATTATCGCCCCGTGGGTGGTAGCGATACTCATCCTGACGTATGTGATCGTTGTGCTCATGCTCTTGACGAAATTGGTTTTACGCTTGAGTAAGTAGGATATGAGCGAACAGTCTTCACATAGAAAAGCACGCAACTTCATTCTGTTTGGGGGTTGCGTGCTTTTTTGGATAATCATTGATCGAATTTCGAAAACGTATCTTGAATCAAACTTTAGACCGGGGCAAGTTGTATGCTCAAACGTGTTTGGACTATTTCAGTTTGATCTTTTGCACAATAAAGGCGCCGCGTGGGGCATGTTTGCCGGCGGAGTCATGATATTCGCCCTTATTGCAATAGTGATATGTTTGGTTGTTTGTTTCTTTGTATTTAAATACGCTTCTGAAATGAGCAGTTTGGAAATTGTAGGTTTAGGGCTTTTGGTTGCAGGTGGCATTGCTAACTGTATTGACCGGCTATTTTATGGTTATGTAGTTGACTTTATTACCCCTACCTTCATTGATTTTCCTACGTTTAATATTGCAGATATAGGCGTTACCTGTGGCATTATCCTTGCTGCTATTGGATATATAGTTCGAAGTAATAAAACCAGTTCCGATTCATCTTTAGATAAAAAGGAAGGATAGTCATGGCTCGGACCCTCTCTACGGTGGTAAATGATATTTATTCTGACATGCGTCTTGATTCTTTTTTGTTTGAATCGGGATTGTATCCTTCGCGCTCAAAAGCGGTAAAACAAATCGAAGCGGGAAACGTCTTTGTTAATGGCGAGCCTTCAACTAAAAAGATGATTGTTCAAACGGGCGATTTTATTGTCTACGAAGAATATGAAGAAAAGGGCCCCGGGGAGCTTATCGCGCAAAATATTCCTTTGGATATCGTTTTTGAAGACGATGATCTTTTGGTATTAAACAAGCAGGCGGGGCTAATTTGTCATCCGTCTCCCGGGCATCCTTCGGGCACGCTATCAAATGCGCTTTTGTATAAATACGGAAACAATTTAGCCTATATTCAGGGCGATGATAGGCCGGGCATAGTTCATAGACTTGACGGTGACACCAGTGGCCTAATGCTCTGTGCCAAAAATAACGAGATTGGATATTTACTTCAAGACGAAATTCGCTCGCGTAATGTTAACCGCAAATATTTATGTTTGGTACATGGCAATATTGCAAGCGATACTGGCTTGATAGATGCTCCTATTTTTCGCAGTGACAAAAATAGGCTTCGCATGCAGGTTTCGGACAAACCTCAAGCACGCTCTTCGGTTACTACGTTTAAAGTCCTTGAACGATTCGAAGCAGGACAAAAGGATAACGGATTCTCTTTGCTTGAATGTAAGCTTTATTCAGGCAGGACGCACCAGATTCGCGTGCATATGGAATATATTAAGCACTGGTGTGTGGGGGATCAGACCTACGGCACGCCTGGCAAGAGTGATAATCTTGGTTTGAAGAGGCAGTTTTTACATTCGTATTTTATTGAATTTGAGCATCCAAGAACCCATCAAGTTATTCAGTATGTACAGCAGGTTCCTGAAGATTTACGCGAAGTGCTCAACAAACTTGCGGGAAGAAGCATGGGACTTACTGATGCTGGTAGAGAAATTTATGCGCTCTATACAGGAAATCCAGTTGATGAATTATCAGCATTTGACAAGTTGGAAGATACCTCTTCGTTTGCGCTTCTTTAAACTGTCCACGGAGAGCGGTTGCGTTTTTTGTTGCATTCGTTGTCTATTATTTGAAGCGCCACAATTTGATGCACTGTAATCTAAAGTACTGAAACCCCTTGCTTATCTATACGGATGTACGGCGCAATGGTTGAAGCTAACGCATCCCTCTGCTTTAGCTGTGAGCAGCGTCAAGGTTGATTCTTTGCTTGGTCGGTTTTCCCAATATCAGCAGAGACTGTCATATTGTGAAATCTTTCCTGGCACCATTCGTTAGGAAACCATTCGTCTAGCATGACATCTATGCTAGTTGCGGGAGGGATATTCTGAGCGCGCTCTCCTTCGCGATTAAAAACCAGTATGGTCAGCGCAATATTGACGGTCATAAATATAACCATTGCTGTGCTAACGATCTTATATGTTTTGGATTTATTGTTTATAAATGACGAAACCTTTTTAATAATTGGCAGGGCAATGCGTACCCAAAAAAGACCCAAGGTTCCCCACATTACGCCAAAGATAAAGTTTGTTCTTCCGTTAATTGACCCGAAAGTTCCGGTGTAATCCCATGCTATGGCGTGCCAAAATGTCTCCATTACCCAGCTTGCTCCATATTCAAGAACTGAACCTAGAAACATAGCTATAAGGAAAATTATGAGGTTGTGGGTGTAATAGAATCTATTGAGAAATACGGTTAGAACAACCGCCCCAACACCATAGAGTGAAGAAAACGGTCCCCATACCAAGCCTGACCGACTTTCCCATTCGCGGTATACCACCAAATGAAAACAATCTTCTATTGCCAAGCCAATAACTGAGCCAATAACAAAAAGCCAAAAAAGCAAAAAGAAATCAATAGGCAAATAACGAGGAGCTAACTGAGCCATAAAGCTTTTAATGAGCTTTGTCTCAGTAATTATGGTGTTTGACAATACGTCTTTCATGAAAAGCTATTTCCTCATTTTTGCAGATGTGTCTATAAAAGATCCGTCACATTTTATATCAGATTCAACTTCCATGCTCTAAAATAATTACATCGTATAGATTAAGGGGAAAAAATGAGTTCTCATTCACAAAAAACCGTCCTTATAGGAGTTACTGGTTGCATTGCCGCCTATAAAACTTGTCAAATAATTCGCACTCTCCAACAAAACGATGTTCGCGTTAAGGTTGTTATGACTGAACACGCTACGCATTTTGTTGATCCGCTTACCTTTAGAGCTCTTACTCACGAGCCGGTGGCTGTTGGATTGTTTGACGATCCGTCGGATCCCATTCATCATATTTCGCTTGCTCAGGAAGCTGATTTGTTTTTGATTGCACCCTGTACGGCAAATGTAATGGCGAAAGTTACCTATGGTCTTGCGGATGATCTTTTGAGCACAACCGCCTTAGCTACTACCGCTCCTTTGGTTATTGCCCCTGCGATGAATGTCCATATGTATGAAAATCCGGCTACGCAAAACAACATGAGTATTCTGCGCGAACGTGGCGTTTATTTCATAGAAGCGCAGGCGGGTTATTTGGCTTGTGGCGAAGAAGGGAAGGGCAGGCTCGCTGATCCAGAATTAATTGCTCAAACTGTTATCGATATTCTTGATAGCTTTGAAGTGCAACTTGCCTTTGATCAGGACTTAAAAGGAACGCGCATTATGATTACCGCAGGCCCTACTGTTGAGCCAATTGATCCCGTTCGTTATATCTCTAATCGTTCTTCAGGCAAATTTGGTTATGCCATTGCGCGCGCTGCTCAACAGCGAGGAGCGGATGTAACGCTGATCTCAGGGCCGGTTGCCCTTCCTGCGCCCGAAGAGGTAAAAGTTGAATACGTTGAAACTGCTAACGATATGCTCAAAGCTGCAGACAAAGCGTTTGGCGCATGCGATATTGGTATTTTCACGGCAGCGGTTGCTGATGTTCGCCCAGCAAACGAGGCAGATAAGAAGTTGAAAAAGGGCATTAATGATTCCGAATTAGCGCAAATTTCTCTTACCGAAAATCCTGATATTCTATCAACTCTTGCTCACCAAAAGGTAGATCAGATTGTTGTGGGCTTTGCTGCAGAGACAAATGATGTCATTGAAAATGCTCGAAAGAAATTAAGCAAAAAGGCAGCTAACATGATCATCGCTAATGAAGTTGGTCCTGATAAAGCCTTCGGTAAAGACGAAAACGAAATTTGGTTTGTCACTCAAGATGATGTTGAACACGTTGATCCTATGAACAAAGATTTGCTTGCTCATAAAGTTCTTGATAAAACCCTTGAACTTTTCTTTTGAGTTTTATTGAAAAGCAAACAAATTATGAGTATTATAAGCAAGCTGTTAAAACAGACAGCGGGACGTGGCGCAGTTTGGTAGCGCACTTGACTGGGGGTCAAGGGGTCGCAGGTTCAAATCCTGTCGTCCCGACCAGAAAATTCATCGAACCAGACTTTGTTCTGGTTCGATTTTTTTGTTTTAGGAAAAACCGGGTTTACGGGAAAACCGGCCTCATTGTCATCGGTAAAACCAATCATCAGCATGCTTTTGTTGGAGCGTTTTGGCTATATTCCACTTACCGAACAAATTGTGGTTCAAATCAAGATGAAAAGCCTATAGTTCCTATAAAGCTTTACAGTGATGATGCGGCAAAAACCTGTCGCATTTTTGTTATTAACTCCTAAAGGGGGAACAACTATGGAGATGATTGGACTTCTTGTTCTATTTCCGATTATCGCAGCTGGATTGTTGTTGATTATTCGACAAAATACTGCTCGAAACATTATTGTTTGTGCCTCAGCTGCCATAATCGGTATTGCATCAATAGTTATTGTTGCAATGAATCTTGGAACTACAGGCCAGTATTATTATTTCCAATCGGTAATAGTCGATTATGTATGCTTGGGTGTTAGTGTACTTATTGGCGTTACGATTATCTGTTATGCAATTAAATACAAAAAAGTTCTTGCGCTTGTTTTGGCTGTTATTCAGCTCGCTGGAGCTTTAGTATTTGAGTTCGGCTTTGCTCATAATGCAACATGCTACAGGGCTCTCTACCTTGATTCGTTGTCATTAATCATGGTTTTGATTATTGGTATCGTAGGCTCTGGCATTTGCGTTTACTCCATTGGCTACATGCATGACTTTTACTTTGGTCTTACTCATACGGAAGACGGAACACCACATCGCGAAGATCGCAGACCAAGGTTTTTTGCCTTGATGTTTTTGTTCTTGGGAGCAATGTTTGCCATTGTTTTCTTCAACAATTTGATTTGGCTCTTTACCGCTTGGGAAATCACCACTGTTTGCTCGTTTCTTCTCATTGGCTATACCAAGACTGATGAAGCAATTAGAAATGCCTTTAGACAGATTGTGATGAACCTTCTTGGTGGCATTGGTTTTCTTGCAGCGCTGTATTACCTGGTAATCCAGTTCAACTGCATTGACTTCATGGACTTTATTGTTTTTGGCACGGTTGCTCCTGCCTTGGTGGTATTCCCGCTGGTTTGCTTGAGCCTAGCCGGCATTACCAAAGCTGCTCAAATGCCATTCCATACCTGGCTTTTGGGTGCTATGGTTGCTCCAACGCCAACGAGTGCACTTCTTCACTCTTCCACCATGGTTAAGGCAGGCGTTTTCCTTTTAATTAAGTGTGCGCCTATTTATGCCGTTTCGTTTGCACCTTCCATCATGATTATCCTCATTGGTGGTTTGACATTCTTGTTCTGTTCATTGCTTGCTATTTCGCAATCGAATGGAAAGCGCGTTTTGGCTTATTCAACGGTTGCCAACTTAGGTCTTATTACTGCTTGTGCGGGCGTTGGTACTGCAGAGGCAATTTGGGCAGCAATATTCCTTGTAATATTCCATGCAGTTGCAAAGAGCCTTTTGTTCTTGTGCGTTGGAACTGCAGAGCACCACATTGCTTCTCGTGACATTGAAGACATGGATCTTCTCTTTATGAAGATGCCTCGTTTGGCAAGAATGATGATGCTTGCCATTATGATCATGTTCGTAGCACCGTTTGGTATGTTGATTGCTAAATGGGCAACCTTGGTATCCTTTGTTGATACGCGCCAGTTTGCTTTGTTGCTTATGTTGGCGTTTGGTTCCGCTGCAACCTTTATGTTCTGGGCAAAATGGCTTGGAAAGCTGGTTGGCATTGCGGGTTCACCTGAAAATATTGAAAAAACTGTTCATAGAAGCGAATGGTTTGCAACTGGTTTGATGGCTTTGCTTGCTATTTTGGCTTGCGTTACCATCCCAATTATTTCAAACGTATTGGTTGAGCCGTATATCGGTTCCGTTCTTGGTATCAGCATTCAACCTATCTTGGATCAGAACCTTATTTTGTCTGCCATTATGGTTGTTTGTCTGGTTGTTCTCTTCCTTGGCGCACTTCGTAAAAAGTCACCAAAGATGCGTCGTGTTGAGCCTTATATGGCAGGCGTTACCAGCAGGGATGATACTGACAGAACATTTATCAATTCGCTTTCGGTGCCTCAAGAAGCAACTTCTCGAAACTGGTATCTTGAGAGTTATTTCGGAGAAAAACGATTAGCGCCAGTTGGAACATTGGCCTGTTGGATTTTAATTACTGTTGGCTTTTTGTGGGCAATTTTAGCTGCCTGCGGAATCATTACTATGTTTTAGTTGAAAGGAGGCGTCAATGAATACGATTTATACTATTTTGATAACAGTTGTAGCATCCATCCTTTTTGCGATCTTTGGTTCAATTTTAGGTTGTCTTCTTGCTGGTCTTGATAGGAAGATTACTGCGCGTATGCAGGGTCGTGTTGGACCTCCTTTGCTCCAGCCCTATTACGATGTTCGCAAGCTTTTGAAAAAAGAATATGTAGGCGTAAATGCAGCTATTGGTACGTTTGTGGCTACTGCGCTTATCTTCACATTTGTTGCAGGAGGTATCTTCTTCTCTGGTGGAAATTTCCTTCTGTGTATCTTCGTTATCACGCTTGCGGAACTTATGTTTATCGTGGCGGCCTATGCAGCTCGTTCTTCGTATGCAGAAATTGGAGCTCATCGTGAAACGTTGCAGGTTATGGCCTATGAGCCTATGGTGCTTCTCTTAGCTATTGGCTTTTTCATGGCAACGGGAAGTTTTGATACGGCTACCGTTCTGTTTGCAAAGCAACCCATTATTGGCACACTTGTGGGCGTTTTTATTGGCATGCTTTTTATCTTGACCATAAAGCTTCGAAAGTCACCGTTTGACTTGTCTTATTCGCATCATGCGCATCAAGAACTTGTTAAAGGTGTTACTACCGAAATGTCAGGTAAGGTTTTAGCCTGGGTAGAAATCATGCATTGGTGCGAAAATATTTTGTTCCTTGCTTGGATTGCTATCTTCTTTGTTTGGGCAAGCCCGGTATGCATTCCGGTCGTTATAGTTGTTTTAGCTTTGGTATATTTCCTTGAAATATGGATTGATAACAACTTTGCTCGTGTAAAATGGCAGGCTCTTTTAAAGTCTGCATGGCTGGTAACATTAATCGCTGGTGGCATTAATATTGCCGTTCTTGCTTATTTGTAAGGAGAGGTTATGTCTCATATATCTAAATCTCCTTGGATTATTCACTATGATGGTTCGAGTTGTAATGGCTGTGATATCGAAGTTCTTGCAGCACTTACTCCTTTATATGATGTGGAACGTTTCGGCATCATAAATACCGGTAACCCAAAACACGCCGATATTTTTCTGGTAACGGGTGGTGTTAACGAGAGAAATATCTCTGTTGTTAAAGAGATCTACGACCAGATGGTAGAGCCTAAGGTTGTTGTTGCCTGCGGTGTTTGCGCCTGCACGGGTGGTATCTTCAAAGATTGCTACAACATCATTGGCGGTGTTGATAAAGCTATTCCCGTTGATGTTTATGCGCCTGGATGTGCGGTAAGGCCAGAGGCAATCATCGATGCGGTCGTTGAAGGATTAGCTGTTCTTGAAGAAAAGGCTAAAAACATGAAGTCTGGCAAGAAGGGAGCATAGTATGAATGTCGAACAATCTTTTTGTACTATTACTGCCGATGCTCTGCTTGATACGTGCAAAGAATATAAACAGAATGGATATCGTTTAACTCAGATTCATCCTGTGCTCAAGCAAGATGACACCATTGATTTGTATTATTCATTTGTTAAGCACAATGAAATTGTCAATTTCAAAATTGAGAAAATCATTAAGGGTGAAACGGTAATTCCTTCAGTTACCAGCCTGTTTATTGCTTGTTTTGTGTATGAAAACGAAGCGCATGATCTTTTTGGTGTCAACATTGAGGGAAATCTGATTGATTTTGAAGGTAAGTTCTATCGCTTTGGTGAAGGCGTTACTGCTCCTATGACTATCATTTCTCCTGAGCAACTTGCAGCAAGAGAAAAAGCAGCCAAAATTGCTAAAGCTAAGGCGGCAAAAGCTGCCAAAGCAGCAAAGGAAGCGCAGGCTACAAAAGCTGAAAAAACAGGCGCAGACACAGGCGCTAACAAAGCTTCCGCATCATCTGCTGAAGAAAACAACGCAACCGCTCGTCCAGCAACTGACGCTTCGGCTAAAGAAGTTGCTTCTGATGCAACCCAAGCACCTACGAGCGATTTAGATACGGATAAGAAAGGGGAGGAATAAAGATGTCAAAAGCTACCGTTATTCCTTTTGGTCCTCAGCATCCTGTTCTTCCTGAACCGCTTCATCTTGATTTAGTTATTGAAGATGAAACCGTTATTGATGTTTTACCTCAGATTGGTTTTATCCATCGTGGTCTTGAAAAGCTTGTTGAAACGCGCGATATTCACCAATACATCTATGTAGCAGAGCGTATTTGTGGCATTTGCGCTTTCGGTCACAGCATGGGTTACGCCGAAACTGTTGAGCGTCTTATGAATGTTGAAGTTCCTAAGCGTGCTGAATATCTTCGCGTTATCATGCATGAGCTTTCTCGTATTCATTCTCATCTTTTGTGGATGGGTCTTGCAGCTGATGCATTCGGATATGAGAGTCTTTTTATGCACTCCTGGCGTTTGCGTGAGCGTATCCTTGATATCTTTGAGGCAGTTGCTGGTGGTCGTGTTATTTTGTCTTATACCTTGCTGGGTGGAGTAACCAAGGACATTGACGCTCCTATGCTTGCTGCTATTAAAGACAAAATCAATGGCATTAAAGGCGAATATGCAGAACTTTGTAACGCTTTCTTGAAAGACACTTCGGTTAAGAATCGTCTTGTTGGCGTTGGTCATATTACCTATGAAAATGCGCTCGAGTTTGGCATGGTCGGTCCTTTTGCACGTGCAAGCAACGTTAACAACGATGTGCGTTGCATTGGTCAAGGCGCATATGGGGATCTTTCTTCGTTTGAGCCTATCTTGGATACTGACGGTGACTGCTATGCACGCGTTAAGGTTCGTGCGCTTGAGGTATTGCAGTCCATTGACATTATTAATGAGCTCATCGATAAAATTCCTGATGGTCCAATTCTTAATAAGGTTAAAGGGTTCCCTGAGGCAGGGTCAGAAGCGGTCAATATTTTGGAGCAGCCTCGTGGTGAAGTTTTCTACTATTGTTCAGGCAATGGAACAAAATTCCTTGAAAGAATGAGAATTAGAACTCCTACCTCACAAAATATTGCGGGAATGACCATGGCATTGAAGGGTTGCGATCTTGCCGATGTGAATATGATTGTTCTAACAATTGACCCTTGTATTAGTTGTACTGAAAGGTAAGAGATCATGGGAAGTTTTAAACTTGGAAAAATGACGCTTAGGTCTCTTTTTAAAAAGCCTGAGACCGTACTCTATCCTATAGAATCTCGCCCTCAGCCTGATGATTTAAAGGGAAGCATTGAGATTGACATCAAGAAGTGCACTTTGTGTCAGGTATGCGCTAAGCGTTGTCCAACCAATTCAATCACGGTAAACAAAGAAGAAGAAACGTGGACAATTGACCGCTTTGATTGTATTCAATGTCGTACGTGCGTAAGAGAATGTGCCTTTGATTGCTTGCATATGGCTCCCGATTACAAAAAACCTGCTAAAGAAAAATCGGTTGATACGTACAAGAAGCCAGAGATGACAGAAGAAGAAAAAGCAGAAAAGGCCAAAAAGGAAGCAGAAAAAGCCGCACGCATAAAAGCTGCTAAAGAAGCTAAAGCTGCTCGTGAAAAGGCTAAACAAGATAATGGAGATTCTACTAACTAACGTCTTCTGTTTGAATATTTAATACATTTTTTTGTATACTAGTTTGTCGGGTCGAATGGCCCGACTTTTATTTTTTGAAGAAGGAATCGATATGGCAGAAGTTAAGAACGAAGAATATGAAGTGAGTGACAAAATATTCACTATTCCTAACCTTCTTTCTTTTATTAGACTTTGCACCATACCAGTATTTTTGTTCCTTTTATTTAATGACTACAACCTTGCTGCTACCATTCTTTTTGCGGTTGCTGCTTCTACTGATTGGATTGATGGGCAAGTGGCTCGTCGTACCAATTCGGTATCTAAGCTGGGACAATTGCTTGATCCTGCAGTTGATAGACTTCTCATGATCTCAGGCGTGTTGGGGCTCTTTTTAGTTGGTCGTCTTCCTTTGTGGATCATCCTTTTTGTTGTCATTAGAGACTTGCTTCTTCTTGCGGGCGGAAGTTTTTTGATTTCGCGCTATAAGGTTCGTGTACCCGTTATTTATTTAGGAAAAGTAGCTACTACGTTTTTATATATAGGTTTTGTTGGTATTTTGCTCAATTGGCCGTTATTGGTTGGCTTCGGTGTAACTGATGCATCATGGCTTCCGCTCTTTAATGCTGACTTGTATTCTTGGGGTTATTGGGCAGTATATATTGGCCTTATTTTGGCTACTATCACCACCATCTATTACATTGCGGAAGGTTGCAGAAAAGCTCTAGAGGCGCGCAAGGATAATTCATCTTTAGGGACTGGTGGTAATGGCTAATCAACCATCCAGGCAGCCCGCTCCTCGCAAACGAACAAATCAAACCCCGAAACATCAACCAACCAAACGTCAAAGTTCAAATAAGGGCTTTTCGCCCAAAAAAGACTTTAATGTCCAAGATGTTTCGCAAGCCATGGGCTCAGCATTTGAGAAAGCTAAGGCTTCGCTTAAAGATGTTGCAGAAAAAAAGCGATCCGAAAAGTTAGCACAAACTTCAACAAAGCTTTCTTCGCTTACTGATCAAAAAAGAAAGAATTCGGCAACGGCAAGACCTCGTCAAGGCTCTGTTAATAGCGCTTCTTCTAATCGTTCGTACAAGAGAGCATCCAATCAGCCTCAAGGTATTTACGTAAATAAGCGCTCTTATTCTTACAAAGATATAAAACCGGGATCGTCGATGCAGAATGCCTTTAAGCAAGGCGCGCCTAAAAAGAGCTCTTCTGCTAAGGGTATGCCTAGTCAGACTGCCCCTCATTCTCAAGGGTTAGTTGCACGTATTCTTGGACTTATTAAGTCCATAGTTGCTGTTATCGTTTCTTTTTTTGCTTCTATTTTTTCTGGTTCAAAAAAGGGCAAAGTAATTGTCGTCATTCTTTTAGTGCTAGTTGTTGGTGGCCTGGGAGATAGTCTTATCAATATGGGCAAAATCTATCCGGGCGTTAAAGTTGGTAGCGTTGATGTTGGTGGCAAAACTCAAGAAGAAGCCACTCAAATTCTCAACGATACGTATGCTTCACGGGTAAGCGCTAATACGGTTGTTTTCTATGCTGACGAACAAGCAAAAAACAACCCCGACAATTCAGCTTCCAATGCTTCTATTGAAGAGCAAATTTCCTACGAGGAGTCTCTTTCGAATCGCACTCAATGGACAACGTCAGCAGCAAAACTCGGCGCTTCATTTGATGCTGAAAATACTGCTGAAGATGCCTTTCAGGTAGGGCGTGACAACGGTGGTATTTTTACTCGAATATTCTGCCTGTTCTTTGGCTCAAGCGTAGATCCACAATGCACCTACGATAATTCACTGTTCGAAGAGCTTCGCTATTCCATTAGTTCGGCTCTGGGAAATCCGCGTGTTAATTATGGCGTCACCATGAATGGCTCTAATGCAGAAGTTACCGAAGGTCATGATGGTGATGAAGTTGCTCAAGATTGGCTTAAGTCTAACCTTGATAAGTCATTTTGTTCTGAAGATAAAACTTCTTCATATGTAGCAAAAATTGAACACGCTGCTTTGCAGGTTACTGAAAAGATGGCACAAGATACGGCTAAAAGTATCAACAATTCCATTGCCAAAGGTGCTACGTTTATCTACGAAGGAAACTCTTGGAGCGCTTCTGCGGAAGACTTAGCACGATGGGTGTCTACCAATTTAGTCGGTAGTGAAGGTTCTTACCAGCTTACGCCTTCTTTTAATGAGTCCTCTTTTAAGAATTCTCTCATTTCGCATCTTGGAAATTTATCCAACGCAAATTCCTTGCAGGTTTCTTTTTCAGTAGGAGACAATTCTCAGACCAGAGTAAGTTGTAGCGGGGAAGGCAAAATTCCTGATGTTTCTTCTACCGTAACAGAGCTCAATGATTCGTTTTTTGTCCAGGATGCGCGCAGTGACGCTCCTCAGATTGAAATTTCTGCAATTGATGTCCCGGAAAGCATGACCTTTGATGAGGCTATGTCGTTTGGTCTGATTGGTGAAATCTCTTCTTATACCACACAATTTTCTACGGGTGCGGAGGCGCGTAATCACAACATCAGAACGGCCTGCGGTTATTTAACCAATTCTATTGCAAAGGCAAATGGAGGCTCGTGGTCATTTAACGATACAGCCGGAGAGACAACAGAGGCGCTTGGTTATCAAAACGCCGGTGCCATTGTTGACGGAGAATATACTGACGAAATTGGCGGAGGCATTTGTCAGGTTGCCACTACTATCTATAACGCTATCTATGATGCGGGCTATCCCATAAAGGAACGCCACAACCATACGCTCTATATTGCAAGCTATCCCGAAGGGCGCGATGCTGCAATTGCTTTCCCGTTTTATGATTTAGTTTGGGAAAATGACACAAGCTCTGATGTTTTGTTGGTCATGTCGTACACGAACTCTTCGGTAACCGCTACACTGTATGGAGTAGATCCTGGCTATAGCGTTTCAACAGAATATGGCGAATGGGAAGAAGGAGAAAAGTATTCAACTAAATATAAGGATGATGCTAATCTGGCTTCAGGTACCGAACAACTTTCTTCTTCTGGATCAAACGGAAGCAAGATAACCATTGTTCGTACGGTGAAAGATTCTCAAGGAAACGTTAGATCCCAGCAAACCTTTACTTCGGTTTATGATCCAAAGGATGAGGTTATATTAAGAGGAACTGCTTAAAAGGCTTTATTAGGCGCTAATTGAAAGGAGTAGATAGGTGTACTATCAACCCGAAATTGAAACTATGTCTCGTGAAGAACTCGAGGCGCTTCAACTTGAGAGACTTAAAAGTCTCGTTGCTCGCGTATATGAAAAGATTCCTTTTTATAAAGAATCGTTTGATGCGGCTGGGGTAGCGCCTGAAGATATTAAAAGCCTTGATGACATTACTAAGCTTCCTTTTACGGTAAAGCAGGACCTACGCGATGCTTATCCTTTCAAGATGTTTGCCGTTCCTCGCTCTGAGGTACTTCGCGTTCATTGTTCTTCAGGTACCACGGGAACCGCTACGGTTGTTGGTTATACCAAGCGTGACCTTGAGGTTTGGGGAGACTGCTTTGCACGCTTTTTGTATGCAGCAGACTGCGACAAAAATTCCACCATCCAGATTGCCTACGGTTATGGTTTGTTCACTGGCGGTTTAGGTGCCCACAATGGTGGCGAAACTGCAGGTTGTACGGTATTGCCCATGTCAACCGGCAACACCAAGCGTCAGATTCGTTTGATGGATGACTTTGATGTTGACTGCTTGTGCTGTACTCCTTCTTATGCGCTCAACATTGCTGATCTTGCTTATGAAGAGGGCTACAACCCTGCCAAGGACTTCCATGTTCATTCTGCTGTTTTAGGTGCTGAGCCATGTTCTGAGGGTATGCGTAAAGAAATTGAACGCAAGCTTGGTGTTCGCGTTCATGATATCTATGGTTTGTCTGAGGTTATGGGTCCTGGCGTTGCTTGCGAATGTGAAAAGCAAAACGGACTTCATGTTTGCGAAGACCACTTCATTATTGAGATTGTTGATCCTAAGACCTTGCAACCGGTGCCCGATGGGGAATGGGGCGAAGTAGTATTTACTACCTTGTCAAAAGAGTGCTCTCCACTCATTCGCTATCGTACTCGCGATATTTCTCGTATTTTGGTAGGCGAATGTGAATGTGGACGTACGTTCCGTCGCATGGATCGCATTGCAGGACGTACCGACGACATGCTCATTATTCGCGGTGTCAATGTCTTCCCATCTCAGATCGAAGAAGAGATTGTTTCATTCCCAGATATTGCTACTCAGTATCAGCTCATTCTTACTACTAAGGGAACGCTTGATCATGTTCAGCTTCAGGTTGAAACAGTTCCTGACTTTCCTTTCGATGAGGTTCGTCGCTTAGAGAAACTCAAGAAGGATCTCCAGAAAGCACTCAAAGATAATCTTCAAGTTGCTGTTGAGGTTAAGATTGTTGAGCCTAAGACAATCGAGCGCAGTGAAGGAAAAGCTAAACGTATTATTGACTTAAGAGAGGGGCTTCACTAATGATTAAGCAACTTACTGTTTTTCTAGAAAACGAAGAAGGTCGCCTGGCAAGTGCGGTTCGATGCATTGCAGAGGCTGATATCAATATGCAGGCACTCTTTTTAGCTGACACGGCAGACTTCGGCATTTTGCGCATTTTCTGCGACACGCCTCAAAAGGCCTGCGACAAGCTTACCGAAAGTGGCTATCGCGCAAAGCTTATAGATGTTGTTGCAGTTAAAGTTGCCAATAAGCCAGGCGAATTGGCTAATCTTATGGATTATCTCAATGACAATAACGTTAATGTGGAATACGCCCATTGCTTTATCGTGGGTGATAGCGCCTATGACGTTTTGAAGGTTGCTGATGCTTCGTTAGACGTTAAACTTTCCGCTGCTGGCTTTGATGTATGTAAACCGGAAGATATTTATGTCACAGACTAACACTAAATCTAAAACTACAAATACCTCGCAGTACGCAAGCTTTCTCGCTTGCGTATTTGCGTTTGTCCTTTCATTTTGCCTATTTCCAACGTTTGCGTGCGCTGATGTAAAAAACTCAGATATCGTTGCGGGCCAAACGGTTGAATCGCAAGGATATACCGTTGCCGATTGCCCGAGCATTAATGCTTCCTATGCCTTCGTTGCATCCGAAGATGGCACTATCTATTTTGAACGTTCGGCTTATACCGAAACCCAGATTGCTTCAGTAACTAAAATTATGACCGCCTTAGTAGCGCTTACCTATGGTGATCCGCAAAATACCACCATTACCGTAAGTGAAAAGGCCGCTTCTATTGGTGAGTCATCTGCAATGTTGCAACAGGGCGATACAATGAATCTTGAAACTGCCCTTAAATGTCTCATGATTGTTTCGGGCAATGATGCCGCGCAGGCAATTGCTGAATCCATGGGTTCTCAGGTAGGGGATGCGCTTCGTAGTCAAGGCGTTGAAAACGTCCCAAGTAATTCCTATGATGCCTTCGTTTTTGCCATGAACCAAAAAGCAAAAGAGCTTGGGATGAACAATACGGTTTTCGCTAATCCTCACGGTTTGGATGATGGCGAATATACGGGCAATTTACATAGTTGTGCTCATGATGTTTATCTTATGGGTAAAGAGGCTATGTCTTATAGCCTGTTCAAGGACATTGTTTCAACAAGTAGTACTAAGGTGAAAGTTAAGAGAGACAACCAAGACGTTGACGTTAGCCTTGAGTCAACCGATACGCTTTTGGAATCCTATCAAGGAGCCTGTGGTATAAAGACCGGCTTTACTGATTCAGCTGGTGCTTGTTTTGCGGGTGCAAGCAACCGAAATGGCACCATGCTTTATGCTATTGTTCTTCATTCTGATACTGAAACACAGCGCTTTACTGACGCCCAAACGTTGTTTGATTGGGTATATGACAACACCGTTTCTTATCCTTTGGTACATTCGTCGAAGGAGACAACCTATCAAAAGTCTGATGGGTCAACCTCTACGGTTCCCGTTGTTGCTCAGGTAAGCCATAAAGGCTGGGTTAATTCAACCTTTAGTGCAACATTCGCCGATCCCGATCAGACGGTCAACGTTTTCAAGCTAAGCGGAAATATCAGCCAAGAGTTTAAGTTTGATGACATTACTTCTGATGTTCATGCTGGTGACAAAGTTGGTACGGCAACATTTATGCAACACAATAAAGTAATAGCTACGGTAGATATTGTTGCAACCGAAGACTGTCGTGCTCCAAACTTTTTTGAAGGAATAGGTGTTTGGTGGGATAGACTTATTCGAGGATTTAGTGGAGGACAACAAGAAGCTTCTTCGGTAGTAGTAAATCAAACGCCTTTGATTTACGGAAGCGATTCAACGTACTCAAACTATTAAGTTGTTATATAGAATAAAGGGGATCCTAATGACAACCTGTCCAATATGTAAAAACACGGTAGACGCCGATTCTAACCAATGCCCGACTTGTGGATATCGCTTTCACGATACTACGCAAGAGTTTCAGCCGGTTGAGTTAAAATCTCAACCTAATGCGAGTGAAAGTAGCGCTTCAAGCGAAGCTTCTCTTGTGGTTTGCTATGGAAAGCAAGAGGGTATTGTCTACAAGCTTGAAGGCGATGAAGCAAGCATTGGTCGCTCGCCAAAATGCGAAGTATTTCTTAATGATATGACGGTTTCTCGTGATCATGCTCTTTTAGAAAAAGTTGCTGATGTCTGGACCATCAAAGATAATGGTTCGTTTAATGGCGTCTGGGTTAACAACAAAAATATTGATCATGTAGTACTCAACGATGGCGACCTGATTCAAATTGGTTGCTTCGTATTAAGATTTAGAGCATAAGTGGCTTTATCTATAGAACAAGGGGATGAATAAAGCTATGAAACTTCTTTCAGGAAATGAGGCTATTGCTCAGGGTGCATGGGAAGCTGGTTGTCATATTGGCGCAGCGTACCCTGGTACTCCTTCTACTGAAACAATGGAATCGTTTGCAAAATACCCGGAGGTATATGCAGAGTGGTGTCCTAATGAAAAAGTAGCGCTTGAAGTTGCGGTGGGCGCATCGGCTGCCGGAGCAAGAACGCTTGTTACTATGAAACACGTCGGCGTTAATGTCTGCGCTGATCCGCTCTTTACTTCGGCTTATACCGGCGTTAATGGCGGGTTGCTTATTATGGCAGCTGATGATCCGGGAATGTTTTCTTCTCAAAATGAGCAGGATTCTCGCTACTATGCAATGGCTTCGCAAATCCCTATGTTTGAACCCGCTGATTCTCGTGAGGCGCTTCGATTTGCACATGATGCATTTTCTTTGTCTGAAGAATTCGATACGCCTTTCATGATCAGATCCACCGTGCGTATTTCTCATACCAAGACGCCGGTTGAAATTGGTACGCGCGAAGAAGTGCAGAAGAAGGAATACCAATCCGATTGTGCTAAATGGGTTATGATGCCGGCTTTTGCAAAACCAAGAAGAAAAGTATTGGTTGAGCGCATCAAGTCTTTGCGTGCATGGGTTGAAACCTGTCCTTACAATCAAACCGAAATGGACGATACTTCAATCGGCATTATTTGCTCCGGTTCGGTATACCAACATGTTAAAGAAGCTCATCCTCATGCAAGCATTTTTAAATTGGGCGTTGTTTGGCCTCTTCCTAAGCAAAGCCTGTTAGATTTTGCAAAGAGCGTTGATAAGGTTTACGTGGTCGAAGAAGCTTCAACCTATCTTTCTGATGCGGTTAAATCCTGTGGGGTTACGCTTTCAGAATTTAGCGTGCCTCTTCCTCCTGATGGGGAAGTTCACCCTGAAGATATTAGACGTTCTTTGGGTCTAGACTTGCCTGAGCATCGTGAAAAGCTTGATGATATTCCTGCACGTCCTCCTGCTTTGTGCCCTGGATGCCCGCATCGTTTGGTATTTAAAGAACTCTCTCGCCTAAAAGCTATTGTGACGGGCGATATTGGTTGTTATACCCTAGGTGCTCTTCCTCCTTTGAATGGAATTGATACGTGCTTGGATATGGGCGCTTCTGTATCTATGGCTCATGGATTTGAGCTTGCGTTAGGTGCTGAGAAAAAGCGTCCGGTGGTTGCCGTTATTGGTGATTCAACCTTTGCTCATTCGGGCTTTTCTTCACTTATGAATACGGTATACAACAAGGGTGCTGGTACGGTTTGCATCCTTGACAATAGAACCACTGCTATGACAGGCCAGCAAGGCAATCCATTTAATGGTATTACCTTGCAGCATCGTGAAAGTCATGAGCTTAATTTGCCTGCGCTTCTGAATGCGCTCGGTGTTGATCATGTTCAAACGGTTGATCCTTTTGACATGAATGCTGTAAGAGGTGCGCTTAAAGAAGCAACTTCTCGTGAGGAACTTGATGTCATTATTTTCCAAGGTCCTTGCGTCTTGTTGGATAAATCTCCAAAACCAGTTTGTGAGGTAAATGAAAATTGCACGGCCTGCGGAGTATGCGTAACCCTTGGTTGCCCTGCAATTTCTTCCGATCCTGATTCCGGGGTATGTTCCATTGATAAAGATCTCTGCATAGGTTGCAATCAATGTGTTCAGTATTGTCGTTTTGATGCTATCGAATTGCAGTAGGGGAGAATAACTATGGCTGACAATAATCAAGTTTTCACCATTCTACTTTGTGGCGTTGGTGGGCAGGGAACCATTACTGCTGCTGATCTTTTGGCTCGTGTTGCTACTGCTGCTGGTAAAGATTGCAAAGTCTCTGAAATTCACGGTATGGCACAACGTGGTGGTGCGGTTACTACCGTTGTTAGATTTGGTGACAAGGTATCTACTATGGTTTGTGATCATGGTAGCGCTGATAACATTGTTTCTTTTGAAACCACCGAGGCGCTTCGCAATATAGAATTTCTTAAAAGCGATGGCGTTTTGGTGGTAAATGATGAAGAAATCAAACCTCTTCCGGTACTTACGGGCAAAGATTCCATGCCCAAGCAAGCCAAAGAGAGACTAATAAAAGAACATGCAACACTTATTCCTGCTAGTAAAATTGCCCGTGAGGCAGGAACTTCAAAGTGCGCCAACGTTGTTTTGTTGGGCGCCCTTGCTCCAACGTTGCCGTTTGACCTTTCTTTATGGGAAGACGTTATCAAAGAAAATGTTCCACCTAAAACCATAGATATAAATATTGACGCCTTTAGAAAAGGTGCCGAATATACCAAAGGAGAATAACCATGTCTGTACAACAAATCAGTGTTTTTATTCAAAGTGAACCCGGTCATTTGAAGCGAATTCTGGATTCCTTTGTTGAATACAATGTAAACGTACGTGGATATAGTTGTTCAGATACGGGAGATTATGGCGTTGCGCGCTTTGTCGTTGATGATCCTGCTAAAGCAGTGGAGGTGCTTAAAGACCATGGTGACGCGGTTGCTCTCACTGAAATTCTTTGCTTGAAAATTAATGACACTCCAGGGGAGCTTGCGCGAGTTTTTGGCGTGTTAAGCAAACTAAATATCAATATCAAATATAGCTATTCGCTTATTTCTACCTATATTGCTATTGGTCTTGATGATATTGCTCAAGCTGAAGAGGCTCTTAAAAACCAGCCTGTTGAACTAGCAACGCAAGAATCCTTGAAATAGATCGCTACTATCGCAACGAATGAGATTAATTATGAATGATTCCGTTAAAACATTTATGTATCAGCCAGAAATTGAAACCATGTCTCGCGAGGAGATTCGTGCATTACAGCTTGAAAAGCTCAAAAAGCAAGTTGCTTGGACTTATGAGCGGGTAGAGTGGTACCGAAACAAGATGGACGAGATGGGTGTAAAACCATCTGACATTCAAGCGCTTGAGGATGTTCGCAAGCTTCCTTTTACTGATAAACAGGTTTTGCGCGATACGTTCCCATTTGGGCTTTTTGCTATTCCTTTGGATGATGTAGTAAGACTGCATGCTTCTTCAGGGACTACGGGTAAGCCTATCGTGGTTGGTTATAACAATCATGATTTGGACGTTTGGCGTGATTGCATTGCTCGTCTTGCCCAGATGGCTGGGGTAGAGAAAAGCGATAGAGTTCAGATGGCCTTTGGTTATAGCATGTTTACCGGTGGTTTTGGTCTACATTATGGATGCGAACACCTGGGTTGCATGGTAATTCCTGCGGGTTCTGGTAACACCGCTCGTCATATCACTATGATTGAAGACTACAAATCAACCGTTTTGATTGCTACGCCTTCCTATGCTATGCATATGTGTGAATATGG